>NZ_JAOPHO010000020.1:0-68678 GCF_033141925.1 Peribacillus sp. CSMR9 | reverse complement strand
AAGCGAGCATCTGGAGGGGAAATCAACCACAACTCACTACCTGGTAAATAGCAACAAAGTATGTGAAAACAGCCATTAAAAATGAAAGGACCGAATTTTTCGGTCCTTTATTTCACTCTATTTCAATAATTCTTCACCTTTGGTTTGCTTATGTTTAGCCGCTGCATTAACCTGTTCGTCCGCATGGTAGGAAGAACGGACAAGCGGGCCGGATTCACAATGGCTGAATCCTTTTTCCAATGCACGTTCCTTCAATTCGGCAAACTCCTCAGGCGTGTAGTATTTCAGCACCTTCAAATGCTTTTTAGTCGGCTGCAAATACTGGCCGATCGTCATGATATCCACATTATTAGCCCTTAGGTCATCCATCGTTTCGAGGATTTCCTCCCGTGTTTCTCCAAGGCCGACCATTAAGCTGGACTTTGTCGGAATCTCCGGATACAGTTCTTTGGCTCTTCTTAAAAGCTCCAATGAACGTTCGTATTTAGCTTGAGCCCGTACACGGTCGGATAGACTTCTGACTGTCTCTATATTATGGTTCAGAATGTCTGGTTTAGCATCCATCAAAGTCTTAATATTTTCATGCACCCCGCCCATATCCGACGGTAATACTTCAATTGATGTAAATGGATTCTTGCGTCGGATGGCACGGACCGTTTCAGCGAAAACTTCAGCGCCTCCATCCTTTAAATCGTCACGGGCAACAGCTGTAATGACAACATGCTTTAAATTCATCAGAACAACGGAATCCGCAACACGCTCTGGTTCAGCCCAGTCCAATTCATTAGGACGTCCGGTTGTAACTGCACAAAAACGGCATGCCCTTGTACAGATTTCACCTAAGATCATGAATGTGGCCGTTCTTCTCACTGCCCAGCATTCGTGAATATTCGGACATTTCGCCTCTTCACAGACTGTATGAAGATTTTTTTCCCGCATCATATTTTTTAAACCGAGGTAGTTTTCATTAGTATTAAGCTTTATTTTTAACCAATCTGGTTTACGAAGAATTTCTTTATTTGTAGAAGACATGAAAATGTCACTCCATTCTATCGAAATTAACACACCCTACTTTAACAATAAAAAAGCATTTATACAAGTTATAGTTGGTTTCCCATTATTTATTTTTCATGTTTAAAGCCAAATCAGCAAAACTATAAAAGATGGACTGATGTCTTTATAAATTGAAGATTCTCATGAAAGGAGTTGCCCCGTTGAAAAAATTATTTTTTCTTATCATAACTTGTTTGTTTATTTTGGATGCATCAAGCCAAATGGTTAATGCCGCTGATACCCCTGAAGTTTATGCAGGAAGAATGGCGCTTTATAGAAACATGGAAGCTACCCTGCAAATCCCATGGTATTACCTTGCTGGCGCAGATCAATATGAGCACAGCCTAAGGGCTGCCAGACGGGATTTAGAGCCGGCAAAGGGTTTAATTGGCATCAATATCGAGCCTTCAAAGTGGGGTGGGGCTCTCAATCCTCACTTAAACGATATGAACCCGCTAACGATCACCTTTTTTGATGGGTTGGGCCAGGATGGGAATGGCGATGGCAAAGCTGATGTTACTAATGACACCGATCGATTATACGCTTTTTCGAAGCATCTCCATACTTATGGTTCAGATGAAGATAATATCCGGATCGGCTTATGGGAATATTATAAACGAGATAAAGCCGTCAGCATCATTATCGGCAATGCGAAGATTTATAAGAAATATGGCCGGCTGGATTTACAGGAAAAGGCCTTTCCAGTTCCAGTACGGACCCATTATACGTATTTAAATACATGGGGAAGCGCTCGTGGATGGGGCGGAAGGAGAATCCATGAGGGTACAGATATATTTGCGGATTATAGCCTTCCTGTTCGGTCAACGAGCTATGGAATCATTGAAATGAAAGGCTGGAATAAATTCGGGGGTTGGCGGATCGGGATACGGGATTTAAATAATACGTATCATTACTTTGCCCATTTAAGCGGATTTGCCGAAGGATTGAAAGTCGGACAAATCGTCGAGCCCGGACAAATCATCGGAGGTGTAGGCAGTACAGGTTACGGCCCTCCTGGAACTGCGGGTAAGTTCCCTCCGCATCTTCATTATGGGATGTACAAAGACAACGGAATCACAGAATGGAGCTTTGACCCTTACCCCTATTTAAAAATGTGGGAAAGGAAGGATTTAGCTAAAAAACAAAAGTGAGCGGCGACGAATTTCTCGCTGCTTTTTTTTGATTCGAACATAAACCCCCGAACTTGATGCATAGGTATTAGTAAAGGGGGCTAAAGCGTGTTCCGAAAAAGATTTCGAACAAAGAAATTCCGAAAAAAGGGGCCTCTTCCCACCCGAAAAGTATTCCTCTACTCATTTATCCTTTTTATCATATCAAGCATCATGACTCTTTGGTATGTTGATAAATCAATTGAACCGGTGATCATGAGTGTAGCCGAATATGAAATCAAACGGATTGCAACGGAAACGATTCATGAATCTGTAGATGAGAATATATCCAAGATTGATATGAACAAAATCATCACCAACAACGAGGGTGGTAAGGACTCCAGTTCTTCCTATAGCTTCAATCCGGTCATATACAGTGAATTGCGCGCTAACATTACAAAGGATATTCAAAACAAGCTTGGCATCGAACAGGGAAATCCTTTTAAAAAGGGTTCCTCCAAAATAAATGATGAACAATATAAAAGTGTAGTCTATTATATACCATTGGGTGTCGTAACCGGGAATAATCTCCTTTCCAACTATGGACCTGAAATCCCAGTGAAAATGTCAGTCATCGGTAATGTTGAATCGGATTTGAAGACAAAATTGACAAACGCTGGAATCAATAATGTGTATTATGAATTGATTGTGGATTTTGATGTCAATATTCAAATCGTCATCCCCTCCTTCACTAAAGAGACCAAGGTCAGTCAGGAAGTGACAGTCGGCAGCTTGCTAATTGAGGGTGATGTACCAAGTTATTATAGTAACGGAAACGGTTCGGTGGCACCTGCCATCATGAAGGAAAACAAGGAATAAAAAAACCAGCTTATCCTTGAGTTTAGGCTGGTTCTTGTATATTGAGACATTTCATGATCAGCAACTGCAGGTTTTTATTCAAATCCACTTCATAGGACTCTTTTACCTGTTCCCCATTTTCTTCAAGTATCCTTATCATGGGTCGGTCCCCTATCCCCTCATTCTGAGCGGATACGACACCTTTTCTCCCATCATTCAATTCTACGGATAGACCATTTGGATAGATGGCAACTGCCCGGCGGAATGCCTCGATGATCGTATTGTCGAATTTTTTCCCGATTCCCGCATAAAGGATTTCCAACCCCTGATGAGGCAGCATGGCCTTACGGTAAACCCGATTGGAAGTCACGGCATCAAACACATCGGCAACGGCAATGATCTTGCCGAAATAATGGATTTCATCCCCTTTTATTCCACGTGGATATCCAGATCCATCAAGCCTTTCATGATGCTGATAGGCACAATTTGCAACTAAATGTGAAACGGTATGAACATTTTTGATTAGATGAAATCCATAATCGGCATGTTTTTGGATTTGTTCAAATTCCTTTTCCGTTAACTTACCGGGTTTATGGAGGATTCCCAAAGGTATGAACATTTTGCCGACATCATGTAAAATCGCTCCCAGCCCAAGAATTTCGAGATTCTTATTATTAATATTCAACTCCATCCCGATTGCCAGGGTATATAGGGTCACATTGAAGGAATGAGTAAAGATATAGTCATCGTATGTATAAACATCCGCCAATATAGTCAATAACTCATTATTCCTATTGAGCTCGTCCATGATGTTTCGGACGATTTGAGTGAACTTAACGTTAGGTTGCTCCATCGTGAAAGATCCATCAAGGTTCATTTCGTTTTTCATGTCCAGGAAAGTGGTTTCAATCCTATTAATGGCTTCTCTCCTTAGGTTCCCGAATACTGGTGGCATTGGAATAATGTCATCCGTCCTAGAATCTTGAATGTAAACTAAGGGAATATTAAGGGATACCAGTCGAGCGATCATTTTCTGCGTTAATGTAAGACCCTCACACAAGAGGATATGGCCCTGCTCATTATAAATGTCTTTTCCGAGCCTGGCTCCAGGGCTCAGGGACTTTGTAATAGCTAGCCTCATACTTGTACTCCATTTCCCAATTCAATATTTGTAAATCAAACCGTTTCTTTATAAGGGTTATCGGAAAATATCCTTATAAATGAATCCGTTTAAAAATATTTATTGAAAAATATTAACTATTTTCTTGGTGAATTAAAACAAGGCCCCCTTCTGGATAAAAGAAAGCCCACCACTTCAAATCATTTTGATTAATGCCTCTTTACCAATCATTCCTGGATAAATGCCTTTTTCCACAGCTTCCCAGGTAACTGATTCAAGCGGCGCTTCCAAAAGCTCATCAATCGATTTAACTCCTGTAGCCCTGCCTGCAAGGATTTTACGATCTCTCAATTTATCATTCAGCAGCGCAACATCCAACGCACCGCACATTATATATCCTTTTTCGGAAGCGACGGCAAGTAAATTCGTTTTGGGAAGTCGGACAGAAATGGCTAGGAATGTATGATTATCAAGTATTATTGGTATCATGCTAATCATTGGGTTCGCCCCTTTCTTCCTCATACTTTATGAATGAAAAGGCGAAACCGTGATTTAGCGTTAGGCATCTGTATATATTTTTTTCAACTTCCATAAAAGGATATCCCGTAAGAATTCCGGTAATAGATATTCCTTGCGATTGGTGCGCTGAATACTTGGAAAAAAGTGCCCAAACGTGAACATATCAGGTATTGCCAGTTTATAGGACTTATCAGCCTGCAGTTTCTCCCCTTTTATCAATATCCCTTTTACGATTCCATTCTCCATTTCGTTAAATTCAATTTGATCATAATTCATGACGCCCATGATTTTTCCCCGGAAACCGAAACCTTTCACCTGAATGTGTGGCCACTCCTCATTTCTCGATTGCATTAAGATTTCTTTTAATTCATTCCCATTAACTTCAACGATGCAAGGATTGATGGGGTGTGGACAGATTCTGTGAATATCCCCTTTTGTGACAGGTCCCTTTGGCAATCCATCGAGCAGAAGACCCGCATTCAAAAAGGTGCAATCCGCCTGACTCCACTCCCTTAAGGCCTCACCAAGGATTTTCGTCAAAGCACTTACTTTGAACCAATCATTTTCCAGCGCTTCCGGTAAGTCCACTACGACCTGCTTTAGCGTTTCCCCACCGGCCTGGTACATTGCTTCAATCCATGATCGTTCATTCTCTAATTCCGAAAAGTCATTCGTATCATAGAGAATGGCACTCTTCTTGCTAATTCTCTTTTCCTGATTGACGGTCATTTCCACCTGCCCAACAAAAAAACCATATTTCCCTGCACCGCATAGGAGTGTATCATTGATCAATTTCCCTTGGTGAAGGATGTGGTGGGTATGCGCGCCAAGTATGACGTCAATCTCCGGAAAGTCCGCTGCCATCCGCTCATCATCATGGATGCCCAGGTGAGAAAGGATGATGATTACATCTGCCTCTGTTCTAACCCTTTCTAGTTGTTCCTTTAACTCAACGAATGGTTCTGTTAATTCCCAGCCCATCGCAGAATAAAACTTTTGAAAAAAAGCTGTCAGACCTATCAAGGCAATTTTGGTACCTTTTACCGTTGTATGTATCCAATATGGCAGCGCCCATTCCGGCCTTTCATTATCCCCATAATAAATATTGGCTGCCAAGACCTTGAACCTTGCATGATCATATAAGGAGTCTAACGCATCATGAGGTAAAGTGATCCCTTCATTATTGCCGATGGTTACATATTGGTAGCCCGCTTCATTCAGAAGTTCAATATTTCCTTTACCCAACGTACCTTCTGTATATGGATGCCAGCGATCCACATGGTCTCCTATATCAAGTATGATTGCCTCTTCTCCCGTTTCTTGATGAAGTTGTCTTCTTTCTTTAAGAAACTTATCAATACGAGGCCAATTTTCAAAATGACTATGGAGATCATTGGTGTGATATAAATGAATGATTTCTGACATCATTTTTCCTCCTCGTTTATCCTGTAATACTTTGGTATATAAGACGTAAACCAATGATTATCAGTACTATTTTCAACATATTTTCAAGTGCCCCGCTCTTTATTCGCGTATTGATGTAAGCCCCTAATTTAGCACCGAACCATGCACCTGGGATCAGGGCAAAAGCATATGGCCAATTTACATTTCCAAGGGAAATATGTGTAATCGAATTTGTGACCGAAGATAGAAATACCATGAACATCGAAGTCGCTACAGCCATATGCGGAGGGAAGAAGAAAAGAAGCATCATTACAGGAACCATTAAGGCTCCACCGCCAATTCCAAATAACCCGGAGCTGAATCCCACGACAAATGTAATCGATACAGCTATCAGGGGATGGTAACCATAAGAAAATGAATGTCCATTTTCAGTTTTATACGTCTTAACTATTTTCGCTTTACCAGGCTTGAAAACCATTGGCTTCAAACGGTTTTTCACTAATAACACGATAGCCATGAAAATCATGAAAGCTCCAAAGTACAATGAAAAAGCTTCGACATTAAGGTTTTTATTCACATAGGCTCCTATTATTCCACCAGGTGCACTGCCTATAAAGAAGATTAAGCCTGCCTTATAATCCACCACTTTATGTTTTAAATAAGATAAAGTAGAAGATAAGCCGGTAAAAATCATGATCACCGTTGAAACACCGACGGCGATCTGAGGTGTCAGTTCTTCTATTATATTTGTAGATGCACCTAAATATAAAAGAGAAGGCACAATGATGATGCCGCCGCCCAGACCGACAAGAGAGCCAATTGAACCCGCTAATAATCCGATACCCACTAATACTAACCATACCATAAAGAAATCCGCCTTTACCTGTTTGTGAGGATATTACCTCTTACTTGCTTGTCATACCATCTCTTTATTAATTATATAATGCGTCTTAAAACAAACCAAGCTGCCTGGGAGCCAGTCCTTCATATTCTATACCAAGCAACTCAATCATTTGTTTGGCATTATCAGCAGCATCTCCGCCTGAGTTATTATTGAAAAGGACATATATCTCCTTGGATTCCTTTTCCAATATCCTGATTTTCTCCACCCATTCATTCAATTCCTGATGATTATATCGGTATAAGTACCTGACCTCACGCCAATTATCACCCGAAGAAGGTCTCTGCCAACCATGCAGGTTACGTCCATGAAAGCGGATCAGCGTTTTATCTTCATGGGTGGAATGGAGGACGATAGGAATGGATCCCTCCCCAGCCTGAGGCTCATCGCATACAGTGTGGACCCAACCCTCCTTTTGGATGAAGTCCAGGGTTTGCTGGAACATGTTGGGTCTGTACCAGCTTTGATTCCGAAATTCTATGGCAGCTGGAATATCGCCCATTTCAGCTTTACACCATCTCAGGTAATTTACATTTTCACGTTTACAATCAAACCATGGCGGAAACTGAAATAGGATCATCGCGAGCTTGCCGGACTTCTGATAAGCTTCTAGAGAGTCCCGAAAGGCCTTGAACATTTCCTTTTTACTTTCAAATGGAATTTCCCCACGCTGATGTCCCGTCATCCCTTGATAGGCTTTAACGACAAATTGGAATGACGCTGGTGTCTCGGATATCCACTTTTCACTGTTCCTCTTTGGCTGGATTGCATAAAATGAGGCATCCACCTCCACAATGGGAAAATGAGCCCCATACTCTTTGAGTTTATCACGTTGCGACACACCGCCATGATACAAACTATCATGATCCCCCCAACCGGTCACACCAACATATATCATCTGACCATCACTCCTTTCGGGACAGGCCCCATTTCCTGTCTACTATTTTTTTACCCTTGTATAACCATATTCAATCTTTGATAAGGGTGTCGAATATCACTTTCCAAAACAAAAAGCCTGCCAAGTCTCCCTGGCAGGCTTTTTGTATGAATGGGTTATTCTAAATCGCCTTACAGGCATGACAGTCGGTTATTATCCGATGGAGCCTTCCATTTCGAACTTGATCAGACGGTTCATTTCAACCGCATATTCCATCGGAAGTTCTTTTGTAAATGGTTCGATGAAGCCCATTACGATCATTTCCGTTGCTTCTTGCTCAGAAATTCCGCGGCTCATCAAGTAGAACAATTGTTCTTCAGATACTTTGGAAACCTTCGCTTCGTGTTCAAGGGAAATGTTGTCATTCAAGATTTCATTATAAGGGATTGTATCAGATGTAGACTGATTATCCATGATTAATGTATCACATTCAATGTTCGAACGAGCTCCATCCGCTTTACGTCCGAAGTGAACGATACCGCGATATGTTACTTTACCGCCTTGTTTAGAAATTGATTTTGATACGATAGTTGAAGATGTATTTGGCGCCAGGTGAATCATTTTTGCCCCAGCATCTTGGTGCTGGCCTTTTCCGGCAATGGCAATGGATAATGTCATACCGCGGGCACCTTCACCTTTTAAGATGACAGCAGGATATTTCATTGTCAATTTAGAACCGATGTTACCATCAATCCATTCCATAGTTGCGTTAGCATCACAGACCGCACGTTTCGTAACCAGGTTAAACACGTTGTTTGCCCAGTTTTGGATCGTCGTGTAACGGCAGTAAGCATCTTTTTTAATGACTATTTCAACAACCGCACTATGAAGGGAGTTAGTTGTATATACAGGTGCTGTGCAACCTTCTACATAGTGAACGGATGCGCCTTCATCAACAATGATTAGCGTACGTTCGAATTGACCCATGTTTTCAGAGTTGATTCGGAAATAAGCTTGAAGCGGAGTATCCACTTTAACGCCTTTTGGTACATAGATGAAAGATCCGCCTGACCAAACCGCCGAGTTCAATGCCGAGAATTTATTGTCAGTAGGCGGAATCGTTTTTCCAAAATGCTCACGGAAGATATCTTCATTTTCACGAAGTGCTGAGTCCGTATCTTTAAACACGATACCCAAATCTTCCAATTCAACTTTCATGCTATGGTAAACCACTTCAGATTCATATTGAGCGGATACGCCTGCAAGATATTTTTGTTCGGCCTCAGGAATTCCCAACTTATCAAAAGTCTGTTTGATTTCCTCAGGAACTTCATCCCAAGATTTTTCCGATTTCTCTGATGGTTTAACATAGTATGTGATTTCATCAAAGTTCAAGCTCTGCATGTCGCCGCCCCATTGAGGCATTGGCATGTTGTAAAAATGCTCCAATGATTTCAAACGGAAATCAAGCATCCATTGCGGTTCATCCTTCATTCGAGAAATCTCTTCCACGATTTCTTTTGTCAGACCGCGCTTTGAACGGAAGATGGAAACATCTTTATCCGCAAAGCCATATTTATAATCGCCGATTTCAGGCATTTTCTTTGCCATAGCTCGTATTCCTCCATTTCAAATGGCTGAATTACAACAGCTCATTTTAATTTAATTATTCCTTCAATCCCTTTTCCATGGCCTTCCAAGCTAACGTCGCACACTTGATTCGGGCAGGGAATTTAGAAACACCTTGAAGGGCTTCAATATCCCCAAGGTCCATCTCATCATCGTATTCTTTTCCCTGAATCATTAAGGAAAAAGTCTCGGACATGGCTAAAGCAGTTTCAACGTCTTTGCCCTTAATGGCTTGAGTCATCATGGAAGCTGAACTCATGGATATCGAACAACCGTCACCATCGAATTTAACATCGTTGACTTTTCCATCTTCAATCTTCATCGTTAATCGAATCCGATCACCGCAAGTTGGATTGTTCATGTCAATCGTCATGCTGCCATCCTCTAGCATGCCCTTATTACGTGGTTTCTTATAATGATCCATAATGACCTGACGGTAAAGTGTATCTAAGTTATCAAAAGACATTGCTGAAATACTCCTTCGTTTTAACAAGCCCGGACACAAGCTTATCAATATCTTCTTCCGTGTTATAGAGATAGAAACTTGCTCTTGCTGTCGAGGACACGTCAAGCCATTTCATTAATGGCTGTGCGCAGTGATGACCGGCACGGACAGCAATTCCATCTGCATCAAGTACGGTAGCGACATCATGTGGATGTACGTCATTAATATTAAAGGTTACTACACCCGCACGTTTTTCTGAATCTTTTGGACCGTATATCGTCAGTCCTTCAACTGCAGACATTTTCTCCATCGCATAAGCGGCGAGTTTATGTTCGTGCCGTTCAATATTATCCAAGCCGATTTCTTCCAAGAAATCAATCGCAGCCCCAAGGCCGATGGCACCTGCAATGATAGGGGTTCCGCCTTCGAATTTCCACGGGAGTTCTTTCCATGTAGACTCATACAAACCTACAAAATCAATCATCTCACCGCCGAATTCAATCGGCTCCATTTTTTCCAGAAGTTCTTTTTTGCCATATAATGCGCCGATACCAGTTGGGCCGACCATTTTATGACCTGAGAAGGCAAAGAAATCACAATCCAGATCACGGACATCCACTTTTAGGTGCGGCGTGCTTTGCGCCCCGTCGACTACCATTATAGCACCGTGTTCATGGGCGATTTGCGCGATTTCCTTCACAGGATTGATAACACCAAGTACATTCGAAACCTGCATGATGGAAACGATTTTCGTTGCGTCCGTAATTGTTGCCCTCACATCATCAAGGGAAATCGTACAATCCTCCTGAAGCGGAATATACTTCAGTACAGCGCCTTTTTCTTTGGCAAGCTGCTGCCACGGAATGATATTACTATGATGCTCCATGTAGGAGATGACGATTTCGTCACCCGCTTTAATATTTGCACCACCGTAACTTCTTGCTACAGTATTTAAAGAAGTCGTTGTACCTCTAGTGAAGATGATTTCTTCTGTAGAAGAAGCATTAATGAATTTACGTACCTTTTCACGTGCACCTTCATACGCATCCGTAGCTTTTGTTCCTAGTGTATGCACCCCGCGGTGAACATTCGAGTTGTATCCGCGGTAATATTGCTCAATCGCTTCAATCACTGCAGCCGGTTTTTGAGAGGTTGCAGCACTATCTAAATAAACTAATGGCTGACCATTGACTTCTTGATCTAATATTGGAAAAAGCTTACGAATTTCGTATGGGTTCATTACTGTACTTTCCTTTCAATGACCGCTACTAATTGTTTTTTAACTCCCTCAATAGGAAGCTGGTTAACAACAGGGGCCAAGAATCCGTGAATGACAAGTCTTTCTGCTTCTTTCTTTGTAATACCACGGCTCATTAAATAATACAGTTGAAGCGGGTCAACACGACCGACGGAAGCAGCATGACCAGCCGTTACATCATCTTCATCAATCAAGAGGATTGGATTGGCGTCACCGCGTGCTTTTTCACTCAGCATCAATACGCGTGATTCTTGTTCGGCATTAGCCTTTGTAGCACCAAACTCTATTTTCCCAATTCCATTAAAAATAGAGGATGCTGCGTCTTTCATGACACCGTGCTTAAGGATATAGCCCTCAGAGCGTTTGCCAAAATGAATAATGGCTGTCGTAAAGTTCTGTTTTTGTTCCCCGCGTCCGACAACAACGGATTTAGTATCACCGTGAGAGCCATCGCCCATTAGATATGTTGTATTATCTGAAATCGTATTTCCATCGTTCATCAGGCCAAGTGCCCACTCAATACGGGCGTCACGTCCTGCCACTCCACGACGGTTAACATATGTCGTAAAGCCTTTTGAAAGTGTATCGACCGCTCCGTATTCCACTTTTGCATTCGCATTCGCAAATACTTCAGTTACGATATTGGCGATGCCTTCGTTAGATTCAACATTTGAGAAATAGTTCTCCACATATGTTACCGAGCTGTTATCTTCCGCTACGATCAATACATGATTGAAAAGTGCAGTATCTGGATTATCCAACAAGAATACCGCTTGAATCGGCTCTTTGATTTCTACATTTTTCGGAACATAAAGGAATGCTCCCCCATTAACTAATGCAGCATGCAATGCTGTTAAACGATGCTCATCTATTTTAACGCCGTCTTTCATGAAATACTTTTGCACAAGCTCGGAATGGTCACGTGCCGCTGTGAAAATATCCGTAAAAATGACGCCTTGTTCTTTCACATTTGCTGACAGATTGATATGTGCCGGCGTATTGTTGCGTTGAATGTATAAGTTTCCGTTTTCTTCAATGATGGCTTTGATTTCTTCCGGAAGCTCCTCTTTGGAGGCAAAAGCTTCACTTTCAACCGCGTGGGTCTTGAAAGAAGTAAAATTCCATTTGTCGATTTTCGTTTTATCCGGCTTTGGCATCGGGAGCTTTTCAAATTCAGAAAACGCTTGAATCCGAAGCTCGGAAAGCCAAGCTGGCTCATTATTTTTAGTTGAATAAGAGCTTATATCCTCTTGTTCAAACGGTAATTTCGTTTCTGTAGTCATTGCAAATCCTCCTACTTACGCTTCTTCGCCAACAGTTTCGTCTTCAATGCCCAATTCTTGTTTGATCCAATCATAACCTTCCGCTTCCAAGCGGGCAGCAAGTTCAGGACCACCTGATTTTACGACACGTCCTTGCATCATTACGTGTACATAATCAGGAGTGATGTAATTTAATAGACGTTGGTAGTGAGTGATGATCAAGCATCCAAAGTCTTCTCCGCGCATTTCGTTGATTCCTTTTGAAACGACTTTAAGTGCATCGATGTCAAGCCCTGAATCAATCTCATCTAAAATTGCAATTTTAGGTTGAATCATCATTAATTGAAGAATCTCGTTACGTTTTTTCTCTCCGCCGGAGAAACCTTCATTTAAATAGCGTTGCGCCATATCTTCATCCATTTCAAGGAATTCCATTTTTTGATCCATTTGACGGATGAATTTCATCAATGAAATTTCATCGCCTTCTTCACGGCGTGCGTTAATGGAAGAACGTAAGAAGTCAGCGTTTGTAACGCCACTGATTTCACTTGGATATTGCATAGCAAGGAATAGACCTACACGAGCGCGCTCGTCGACTTCCATTTCCAATACGTCTTCCCCATCGAATGTGATGCTTCCGCTTGTCACTTCATATTTTGGGTGACCCATGATTGCTGATGATAAAGTGGATTTACCAGTTCCATTTGGCCCCATGATCGCATGGATTTCTCCACCTTTAACTTCAAGGTTTACCCCTTTTAAAATCTCTTTACCTTCAATTGATACGTGAAGATCTTTAACCGTTAATGTAGAAGCTGACATAATAATACCTCCGTGAACTAATTCCTATTTTATTACCAGAAAGTAAAGATAACTTTCTTTACTATAATTTGCATAAAAGCATTCTCAATTTATTCTCATTCCAATTTTATAACAAATCCAATTTAGAATCAACTAATATAGATAGGGGTTTCCACTTATTACATAGTAAAAACCTGTCCTATTCTTAGGATACTAACAGATAGGGCATATTTACAGCATATTCAGCCGTATTTTAGCTTTTGTTAAAATTATCTTATTATTCGGCAAACCTTCGTTCTTATTAATATATGTTCGACAGATTCGATTGGAAGGTATGAACGTTCCGGTTTGGAAAGAAAAAAATCGGACTGTCAGGCATTATGTAAGTTTATCCAATAAGGAAACCCTTATTTTCCGGACCACTTTCCATTTTACCTCTACAGACCGATCTTTTAAAGAACTCTTTTATATGCTTAGACGTGAATTTTGCGTTGAAGATCCAGGACCATTTTGTTGCACTTTACATGTTCCCTATCTCGTTCCTTCTCAACCTCGATACGGAGGTCTAAGTTCCTACTGTACTCACTGTAGCCAATCCCATGTGAAGACTGCATCGCCTTTTCCATTTCGCTTGTTACATTTAAATCAAGAGTATTGATAGTGAACCATCCTTTCAAATTTGTGTATCATTTTATTTCCTTCAGTAATTATTTACCCTTCAGATTCGGGATTAAACATGAAAAACGACCTGAATTTATCAGGCCGCCATTTCTTGAATCATTTATCAACCGGTACAACTGCACCATCATATTCTTTAAGGATGAAATCTTGAATCTTTTTAGAATGCAATACTTCTACTAGCGTTTTGATTTCTTCTTTATTTTCATCACCTTTGTTAACCGCAATCACGTTCACATATGGCGAGTCAGAACCTTCAATGGCAATCGAATCTTTCAATGGATTCAAGCCTGCGTCGATTGCATAGTTAGAGTTGATCAGAACTGCATCCCCTTCACCATTCTCATAAATCTTTGGAAGTAAAGCTGCTTCATAATTAGCATCAAATTTAAGGTTTTTCTTATTTTCAACGATGTCTTTTGTTGTTGCTGTCGTTTTATCGATGCCCTCTTTCAATTTGATCAGGCCATTCTTTTCCAACAGAGATAACGCACGTCCGTGGTCAGCAACCGAGCTGCTCATAATGATTGTTGCCCCTTCCGGAAGTTTAGCGATGCTTTTATATTTTTTTGAATATAGACCGATAGGCTCGATGTGAATTCCGCCCGCATTGACTAAATTATATCCATTCTCTTTATTGGCCGCCTCAAGGAAAGGTAGGTGCTGAAAATAGTTAGCATCCAATTCCTTATCATTTAAAGCCTTATTCGGTAAAACATAATCCTGGAATTTTTCAATTTTCAAATCTATTCCTTTTTCTTTAAGAAGAGGTTTAGCTTTTTCAAGAATCTCGGCATGTGGAACATTGGATGCCCCTACAACTAATTTCTTCGCTTCCTTTTCTGTATCACTGCCACTTTTGTCCTTATCGGCTCCACAAGCTGCCAGAGCAATCGATAAAACAAGGACTAATGCAAACCCTAAAAACTTTTTCATCCTATTCATCCCCCTTTATCTTTTGTCTAATTTAGATGTAATCACATCTCCAATAATTTGAATAATGAAGACGATAATCAGAATAACGATAGTCGCTACTAGCGTAACGTCATTGTGGCTTCTTTGATAGCCGTCTAGATAGGCTAGATTACCAAGCCCGCCTGCGCCGATGACCCCGGCCATTGCGGTATAGCCGACCAATGCAATCGATGTTACCGTAATCCCGGAAATAAGGGCCGGCATCGACTCCGGAAGAAGGACCTTCCAAATGATCGTACTCGTTTTTGCCCCCATGGATTTAGCCGCTTCAATTACACCTTTATCGATCTCACGGAGGCCAATTTCAACCATACGCGCATAAAATGGCGCCGCCCCGATAATAAGTGCTGGTAATGCTGCATTCTCACCAATCATAGAACCGACAAGCGCTTTAGTGAAAGGAATGAGCAGCACGATCAAAATAAGAAATGGAATGGAACGAAATATATTGACGACAGCACCAATGACTGCGTTGACCGCCCGTTTTTCCCATATATTCCCTTTGCCTGTCAAGAACAGGATCAACCCTAATAGTATGCCTATAAAAAAGGTAGCTACTACAGAGATGCTTGTCATATAAAGCGTTTCTTTCGTTGCGTCTAAAATGGATTCCCAATCTACATTCGGCAATAATTCTTTAAGCATGAGTAATCACCTCCACGCCTACCTGCTGTGCTTTTATGAATTCTATTGCGCGGAGCATTTCTTCCTCATTGCCATCAAGGTGGATAAACAACGTTCCATATGAACCGCTTCTCGTTTGGGATATTTTACCTTGAACGATATTGATATCCAACTCGAAATTACGTACGAGCTTGGTAATCAACGGGCTTTCTGCACGATCACCTACAAAAGTCAATTGAATCACTTTACCTGCAGGAAAGCGTTCAAGCAAATGGTCCATCGTTTCTTTCGTTTCTTCTGGTTCCGTTACCTGTTGCACGAAACGCTTCGTCATTTGTTCTTTAGGATTCTTGAATACAGCCAGGACAGGTCCCTCTTCAACGACTTGCCCGTTTTCCATCACGGCCACGCGATGACAGATTTTACGTATTACATGCATTTCATGTGTTATCAGGACAATTGTCAACCCCAGGCGCTGATTGATGTCAACAAGCAATTCGAGTATGGAATCGGTAGTCTGTGGATCTAAGGCAGAAGTCGCTTCATCACAAAGAAGCACCTTAGGATCATTTGCTAGGGCCCTGGCTATTCCCACCCTTTGCTTTTGCCCTCCGCTTAATTGCGAAGGATATGCCTTTTCTCTGCCTTCCAATCCGACTAGCTTGATCAATTCGTTCACACGCTTGATGCGTTCAAATTTTGAAACTCCTGCAATTTCCAACGGGAAGGATATATTTTCCTGAACCGTCCTGGACCATAATAGATTGAAATGTTGGAAAATCATGCTGATTTCCTGACGTGCCTTACGGAGCTGAGCCCCTTTAATTTTTGAAACTTCCTTCCCAGCCACCACAACGGATCCCTCTGTAGGTGTTTCCAAACCATTGAGCATTCTGATCAAAGTACTTTTCCCCGCTCCGCTGTAACCAATAATACCGAAAATCTCGCCTTTATTTATTTCAACATTCACATTATTTACTGCCTTAATAGTCTCACCGTTTCCTTTTCCTGTTCGGAAAAGCTTACTTACTTTCGTCAATGTAATCATTAATACTCACCTCTTTTATCCAATAAAACCTATGAACTTAGTTGATTTCTCTACATTATTAGTCAGTTTTTAATACCATTTTTTCCTTTCATGAAGGTTTTCCCAAATGAAATAGAAAAAACCTTTCTGCATGAGCAGAAAGGCAGGTGAAGAAGCTGGCCTTCCTCTCATCTTCCAAAGTAATTAAACTTTGTGTGAATTGGCACCTTTCCAAGGAATCTCCTTGTCGGTTGCCGGGTTTCATCGGGCACCTCCCTCCACCTCTCTTGATAAGAGCTAATATATAGAATACTTGTACAGCATTAAGTTCTTTAGTATGGGGAAATTTTATCATAGATAAAAAAGGAGTGCAATGTATATTATTTCTAGTAAAAGAATGAACTGGACTTTTTGCTTAAACCGTTTTAGACGTCAGGGAGACGATATTCGTCGCTTTTTCAATTGCCTGCTCTAAATCTTCTATTAAATCCTCTGCATTTTCAATCCCGATGGATAAACGGACCTGATCAGCACGCACTCCCGCTTTCGCCAGACCTGCATCATTCAATTGTTGGTGGGTCGTACTGGCAGGGTGGATGATTAAACTCTTAGCATCCCCTACATTAGCTACATGGGACCATAATTCCACCGAATTGATAAGTTTTGCCCCGGCTTCTCGGTCACCCTGTATTCCAAAAGTCACAACAGATCCTGCTCCCTTAGGCAAGTATTTATCCGCAAGGGCTTTATCGGGATGATCCTCTTTACCGGGATGTGAAACCCAAGTCACGGCAGGGTGATTTTCCAAATATTGAATAATAGACTTGGTGTTCGAAAGATGCTCTTTCATTCTTACATGCAGCGTTTCAAGTCCAAGCGTAAACTGGAATGCACTTTGGGCACTTAGCGCAGGACCTAAATCACGAAGCAACTGCACTCGGGCTTTCGTTATAAAAGCAGCAGGTCCAACTGCATCAGCGTATACAAGACCGTCGTAGCTTGGGTCAGGCTCCGTAAAGCCAGGGTAGTTTGGCGAGTTCCAGTCGAACTTCCCTCCATCCACTATGACACCGCCTAACGTCGTTCCATTCCCCAAAATCCATTTTGTAGCGGAATGGATGACAATATCCGCCCCAAAATCAATTGGTCTGCATAGATACGGTGTAGCGAAGGTATTATCGATAATTAAAGGTATCCCGGCTTCGTGGGCGATGTCCGCTACTGCTTCTATATCAAGGACCCTCAAACTTGGATTTCCGATCGTTTCAGCAAATATGGCTTTTGTTCTTGGCGTAATTGCCCTTTTGAAATTTTCTGGGTCATCAGGTGAAACGAACTTCACCTTAATCCCATATTTAGGAAGAGTATTTTCAAAAAGATTATACGTGCCGCCATATAATGTAGAGGCTGAAACAATTTCATCCCCTGCACCGGCAATATTCAGGATTGACAGTGAGATGGCTGCCATTCCGCTTGCAGTTGCCAATCCGCCGATACCGCCTTCCAATAAGGCCATTCTTTCCTCAAAAACACTGACCGTGGGATTATGGAGCCGTGTATATATATAACCATTCTCCTTTAAACCAAATAAATTCGCTGCATGGTCTGTGTCTTTGAACAAGTATGCATTGCTTTGGTAGATAGGGACTGCCCGGGCACCTGTTTCATCAGCTTGCAGACCGCCATGAACACTCAATGTTTCAAAACGCAACTTTTTCTCTGACATATGATTTCACCTTTTTCTATGGATTTAGTTGGAATTTCATGAAAACCTGGCCTTTCATAAACAAAAAAACCACTTCCACAAGAAGAGGTTTTAAAACACACCTCATCTTCCAGAGCCAACACTCTGCTGGAATTAGCACCGTATATAAATTTATACCGGTTGCCGGGCTTCGTCGGGCCAGTCCCTCCGCCACTCTTGATAAGAACTATTAAATTCCGCCGTTACTTTCTTAATTCAAAATATAGCATTTTAGAATTAATCAGTCAATGAATTGTTAGAATATTCTTTTTTTGATTTCAATTTGGGAGCAAAATGTTCACAATAAAAAAAACCAATCCGGTTCTGATTGGTTTCTTAGCTGATTTCCTTAAGCAATCCATACAAATAAGGAACGGATTGAAAGGCATATATTTTTTTGTGCAGCTGTCCTTTTTTGAAAAGCAATAAACAAGGGACACTTTCAATTTCATACGATTCGGCGATTGCTTGGACATAGTTCATATTCATTTTGCCTGCCTTCAATTCCGGGAAAAGTTCCATGGATATCGTCAGCATCTTGGAAGCCACCTGACAGGTACCGCATAAAGGCGTATATAAATATAAACAAAAGGTTTCCCCTTTTTCAACGGCAATCTTACACTCTTCTTCTTTCCATTCCTGCATCAATTAATCGTTCATCCTTTGACTTAAAAATTTCATTTTCACATTCATATTGGCAGATAAAAGCACAGTTGCGATATGATGTTCGGGTGAGCTTTCCACTTCTTTGTACATTTTATTAATATACAGGTGGTTCGCTTCCGGCATTTCCCTTCGGAATTGCTTCCGCAGCTTTTCTCCTGATTCATCTGCGTCAAACAGGAGATAAACATCACGTTCCATCAATTCATCCACTAATTCATCGAGCTTAGTTAATGATATGGTCCCATTCGTACATCTTATATCCACATCTTCATTTAAAACGGAGGCAACTTTTTTTCTATCGGAACTGCCTTCTACAATGATCACTTTATCGAACTCGCCCCATTCCATGTCATCACTCCATCTCACGAATTATGTGCGCAACTGCAATTGTTCAAAATGAAAAAGAGAGCAGGCCTTTTCAAGCCCCCCTCTCCTTCGTTTTAACCGTTAATCAAACTTTCATATTCTTCAGCGCTCATCAGATTTTCAATATCACTGCTATTTGATGGTTCAAGCACGATCATCCATGCTTTTTCAAAAGGAGATTCATTTACATATTCAGGGTTGTCACTTAAATCTTCGTTTACTTCAACAACCTTGCCACTGATAGGAGCATAAAGCTCAGAAACCGTCTTAACGGATTCCACACTTCCAAATGGCTCGTTCGCTTTCAGTTCATCACCGATTTCTGGAAGCTCAACGAATACGATGTCCCCAAGCTCGGACTGGGCGAACGCAGTAATTCCAATGCGCACTGTTCCATCTTCCGTTTTGACCCATTCATGTTCTTTAGTGTAACGAAGTTCTTTTGGTGTTGTTGTCATTATTAACCCTCCATATGTACATCTTATTTTATCTATTCCATTATAAGGCAGATCTTATGTTTAAGTAAGGAATTAACCAAATATTTTGTTAAATTTCAGTTCCAAACCTGATTGAATTGCTCTTCTTTGAAGCCTACCGTCACTTTGGTACCATCCGTAACAATCGGCCTTTTCAGAAGCATGCCATCTGTGGACAATATATCAAGCATCTCTGCATCAGAAGCTTCTTTCAGCTTATCCTTTAAGCCCAGCTCCCGATATTTTTGACCGCTAGTATTGAAAAACTTCTTCAACTCTAAATTGCTGATTTTATATAGTTGTTCAATTTCAGTTCGCGAAGGCGGGTTTTCCGCTATATGGATTGCTTCATATTGCAGTTCATGATTATCCAGCCACTTTTTCGCATTACGGCATGTGCCGCATTTTGGGTACCAATATAATGTTAAGCCCATCGTTTCACCACCTATCATTAGAATACCCGTTTTCACCACGCAATACAATGAAATATCCTTTGAATTCCCAATGAGATTTCATCAAAGGAAATAAAGGGAATGCCTTTACGGGCATCCCCTTTACAGATTCTGATTTATTGCTTATAGCGCATATTTTTCCGTTTCGATTACCTTAACCGAAGCTTCACGTTTTTTCGCAATGACATTGATTGGAGTGTGTCTTGTCAGCTTGCGAAGGGAAGCAAGCATGATGCGAAGTGTGTCGCCTGTTTCCACCGCAATTAACGTTTCCTTTGCATGTTGTTCTATTTCATTGAAAGCTTCCTGAACGAAAATTTCCGTATAAAGTACTTTTTGTTTGTTCTTCTCCAGCCCCGTAGACGCAATTGCTTTTTCCGTACGTAACACAACGGACTCAGCTGCATAGGCAAGGGAAGCTATATCAGCAATGTTGGAGAGGATTTCTTGTTCTTGATCAAGGTTTTTCCCGTATTTCTGTGCAGCAAGGCCACTAGCCAAAATACCGATTTTCTTAGCGTTTCTAACAAGCATTTTTTCTTGTGCCAATGGCTCATCGCCAGGCTCTTCCGGCATCATCATCATTAATTCCTCTTGCAGGCTTTGTGCCTTTTGAAGAAGTGGCAATTCCCCTTTAAGTGCTTTTTTCAGGAAAGTTCCCGGAACAAGCAATCGATTGATTTCATTTGTACCTTCAAAGATCCGGTTAATACGGGAATCACGATATGCTTTTTCGATTTCATACTCCTGCATGAAGCCATAACCACCATGAAGCTGTACGCCTTCATCCGTAACGTAATCCAATACTTCGGAGGCGAAGAATTTATTCACTGAACACTCAATTGCATATTCAGCGATTGCAGCTGCCATTGATTTTCCATCTTTCACTTGCTCATCCGTCAACTTGCTCTGTCTTTGATCATAAAGTCCAACGGTACGGTAAACAGAGCTTTCAGCAGCATAAATTTTTGCCGCCATTGTTGCAAGTTTTTCTTTCGTCAAGTTAAAATCGGAAATTTTCGTTTTGAACTGTTGGCGTTGATTCGTATAAGCAACTGTAATCTCAAGGGCACGTTTAGATCCGCCGACAGCACCCACGCCTAACTTATACCGGCCAATATTCAGGATATTGAATGCAATGACATGCCCTTTTCCTGCTACACCCAAAAGATTTTCGACTGGTACAAGAACGTCTTCAAGGATTAATGTACGTGTAGATGAGCTTTTGATCCCCATTTTCTTCTCTTCAGCACCAGTTGATACGCCTTTATAATCTCGCTCAACAATGAAAGCAGAGAATTGTTCGCCGTCGATTTTAGCGTAAACACAGAAGACATCTGCAAAACCTGCATTCGTAATCCATTGTTTTTCACCATTTAAAATATAGTGGGTTCCTTCTGCATTCAATTTCGCTGTCGTTTTTGCTCCTAAGGCATCTGAACCTGAGCTGGGTTCCGTCAATGCATACGCAGCAATTTTCTCTCCCGTTGCCAGTAAAGGGAGATATTTTTTCTTTTGTTCTTCATTCCCGAATAATACGATTGGCAAAGATCCGATACCTACGTGTGCACCATGCGTAATACCGAAGCCGCCTGCAAGTGCCATTTTTTCTGTAATTAATGCCGAACTGATTTTATCAAGACCCAATCCGCTGTATTCCTCAGGAACGTCAGCACCAAGTAAACCGATTTCACCTGCATGCTTCAGTAATTTAACAGAACGGTCAAATTCATGGTTCTCTAAATGTTCAACCTGCGGCAGAATTTCATTCACTACGAAATCCTCAGAAGTTTTGGCAATCATTTTATGCTCATCGGAATAATCTTCAGGTGTAAACACTTGATCATACGTAATATCCTCTACTAAAAAGGCTCCGCCTTTAATGAGGTTATCTTTAGTTTGATTCGACATGTTATTTCCTCCTAAATGTTAATGATAGTAAACCCGCCGGAAGCATGTTGACAGCTTCTGGAAAGGGTGGGTCACGCTAATAATTCAAATACTCCGGCAGCTCCCATTCCGCCGCCGATACACATTGTCACGATTCCGAATTGTTGGTTTCTGCGCTTCATTTCATGAAGCAGACTTAATGTCAATTTTGCTCCTGAACATCCTAGGGGATGGCCCAAGGCAATGGCTCCACCATTCACATTGACAATCTCTTCATTCAATCCCAGCTCACGAATGATTTGAATGGATTGGGAAGCGAAGGCTTCATTCAATTCAAATAAACCAATATCGGATAACTCAAGGCCTGCTAGTTTTAAAGCTTTAGGAATGGCTGCAATCGGTCCGATGCCCATAATTTCAGGTGGTACCCCCGCTACAGCAAAGGAGCGGAACTTACCAATCGGTTTCATCCCTAATGAAGATGCCTTTTCCCCATCCATGACCATGACCGCGGCTGCTCCATCACTCGTTTGTGATGAATTCCCTGCTGTTACGGATCCTGTAACAGAGAATGCAGGTCTTAGTTTTTTCAGCACTTCAATAGTCGTTCCTGGACGAACGCCCTCATCCTGCGCAAATGTGAATGATTTTTCCTTTAATTTAAGATCAGGCCCCACTGAGCGGAGGGTTACGTCAACCGGCACGATTTCATCCGAAAACTTTCCTTCTGCAATGGCCTTAGCCGCCCTTTGATGACTTTGTACAGCAAATGCATCTTGATCGGCTCGGGAAATTTCGTACTTTTTTGCAACGGCTTCAGCAGTATGGCCCATACCCATATAATATTCCGGGGCTTTTTCCGCAAGTTGCGCGTTCGGGCGTGTTACATGGCCCATCATCGGCAGAAGGCTCATGGATTCCGCTCCGCCTGCAATGACTGTATCACTTTGGCCAAGCATGATTCTCTCCGCTCCATAAGCGATACTTTGCAATCCGCTTGAACAGTAACGGTTAATGGTTATGGCTGGCACTGTATAAGGCAATCCTGCCAATGCTCCAATGTTACGCGCCATGTTCAATCCTTGCTCAGCTTCAGGCATCGCACAACCGATAATCAGATCATCGATGGTGCCTTCATAATTCCCTGCACGCTTTAACGTTTCCTTTACAACAAGAGCCCCTAAATCATCCGGGCGTACATTAGCAAGAGAACCTTTTTTCGCTCTTCCTACCGGAGTCCTTGCTCCAGCTACTATTACCGCTTCTTTCATGAGGATCCCCCTTACTCATTTTTAAGCTATCAATCTATTAACCTTCGTTTGGCCATATCTTCATCTATTATCAGTTACGGAGTGGTTTCCCTTTAACAAGCATGTGCTGCATCCTTGCTTGTGATTTTGGAGTTGAAATCAGTTTTAGGAACGCTTGTTTTTCTAGGTTCAAGATATACTGTTCATCCACTTTCGTGCCAAATGGGAGTTTCCCCCCTGCCAAGACGTATGCAAGCTCTTTGGCTATGACAAGGTCATGATCGGATAAGAATCCTGAAAGGCGCATGGATTCCGCCCCCAATAGCAGTGTGGCATAACCCGTTTCACCTACTACAGGAATCTTTGTGCAGGTTGGAGCAGTATAACCTTGTTCATACATGGAGATGACTGCCTGCTTCGCATCATATAGTTGATGATCCGCATTCACGCTTATTCCATCAGTTGAATTAAGGAAATTATCCCCGCGTGCTTCCTCAGCAGAGGTTGAAACTTTTGCCATGGCGACCGTTTCAAATACTTTGTTGGCCACTTTCTGTAAATCAAAGTCGACACCCTTCGGCATATTCCTCAATGTCTTCACATAAAGTTCTTTAGTACCGCCGCCGCCTGGGATCAAACCTACACCAGCTTCCACTAGTCCCATATACGTTTCAGTCGTTGCCTGGATGCGCGCAGCCGGAAGGGATACTTCAGCACCACCGCCAAGTGTCATATTAAACGGGGCTACCACTACCGGGACCGCACTGTACTTAATTTTAAGCATCGCCTTTTGGAATTGGCTGATGACCATATCAAGTTCGAGAATATTGTCATCTTGCGCTTCCATCAACATCATTGCAATATTAGCGCCAACACAGAAATTCTTGCCTTGGTTACCGATGACCAGGCCTTTAAAATTCGCTTCCGCTTCGTCGACCGCCGCATTGATCATTTGCATGATATCCAGACCGATTGCATTATTCGGTGAAGTGAATTCAAGAAGAGCCACTCCATCGCCGATATCTATCAAGCTTGCACCGCTGTTTTTCTTGATTACGCCTTTTTGCTTCTTGATTGCTTTAAGATTGATTACTTTAGGATTTTCGATAAGCTCTTTATATTCACCATTATCATAATAGTGGACAATGCCATTTTCTTCTTTATAGAAAGAAGTGATGCCCTTGGCGAGCATATCCTTCACCCATTGCGGAACTGTGAGGCCATCCGCTTCCATGCGGGCTACCGATTTCTCTACACCTATCGCATCCCAGGTTTCAAAAGGACCAGTGGACCATCCGAAGCCCCATTTCATCGCTTGGTCGATTGCCACTATGTCATCCGCGATGTCACCAAGCAGTTGGGCAGAATATACAATCACCGGATTCAGCACGTTCCAAAGCAATTGGCCAGCACGGTCTTCGCTATAAACAAGCGCTTTCAGTTTATTTTCCAAGCCCTTGGCCTGTTTAGCCATTTCGATGGAAGGCGTTTTTAATTTTTTTCGTTCAGCATATTCAAGGGTTTCGGGATTCAGTTCAAGGATTTCCTTGCCCCTTTTCAGGAAAAACCCTTGACCTGACTTGCTTCCAAGCCACCCATTCTTAAGCATTTCATTCATGAAATCAGGTATTTTGAAAACTTCTTTTTCTTCCCCATCCACCTGGTCATATACGTTTTTGGCAACATGTGCAAAGGTATCCAATCCAACTACATCTAGTGTCCGGAAAGTCGCGCTAGTTGCCCTTCCGATTAACGGTCCTGTAACCGAGTCGACTTCTCCGACACTGTATCCGCCTTTTTGCATTTCCCGGAGAGTGACCAATAAACCATAAGTGCCAATGCGGTTTGCGATGAAATTTGGCGTATCCTTGGCTTCGACGACACCTTTTCCCAGTACATCTTCTCCGAATCGTTTCATGTATTCGAGCACTTCTGGTGAAGTAGCTTTAGTAGGGATGATTTCCAACAATTTAAGATAACGCGGTGGATTGAAGAAGTGGGTTCCCAGGAAGTGCTTTTGAAAATCCTCCGAACGGCCTTCTGCCATCGCTTCGATTGAGATTCCGGATGTATTCGATGAAATGATGCTTCCTTTTTTACGATGCTGATCAACCTGGGCAAATACACTTTGCTTAACCTCAAGTTTTTCAACGACCACTTCAATGACCCAATCGACATCCTTTAAGCGACTTATATCATCTTCCAGGTTTCCTGCCTCGATCAATGCAATATTTCCCTTAGCAGAAAGCGGAGCTGGTTTCTGTTTTAAAAGTTTAGTAATCGCAGTTTGGCTGATGCGGTTACGCACTTGTTCATTATCTAATGTCAGACCCTTTTTCTTTTCATCCTCTGTGAGCTCACGAGGTACAATATCCAATAATAAAGTCGGAATGCCAATGTTAGCAAGGTGTGCAGCAATCCCTGATCCCATAACTCCTGACCCTAGAACAGCAGCCTTTCGTATTTGTCGAACCAAGTTTATATCCCCCTTACGAAGTATATTGAATGAATACTCATTCATTTTTAATCCAAAAAATTTTGAATATTTTTTCTTATTATTAATATAGAATAAATTTGGAAATTCCGCAATGATTAAACAGGAAAAAAAATATTTTTTCCTCCAAATTACTTTGGTTATTTCTCCTCTGTTCAGTAAAAAATAACCGGGCAGGAGGTGAATTATAAAATGAAGAGTAAAAATAATCCTTCTAAAGCAGCTGTAAGTGCAGCAAGCGTAAAAGGCAATGCCGGACCTGGCGGTGAACGTCAACATGGAATCAATAAAGTGAACAGCCAGAACAATCAATTCAAAAAATAAAGCCTTCCATTAGAGCAGCAGCCGTCCCTTATCCGGGGCGGCTCTCGCTTTCTATTTCTTGAAAAGGCCTTTTAAAACGAAAGCAATATTGGCCGGTCTCTCCGCAAGGCGGCGCATGAAATACCCATACCAATCCGTACCATAAGGAACATACACCCTAACCTTATATCCTTCTTTAGCAAGTTCAAGCTGCTTCTCATTACGTATGCCATACAACATTTGAAATTCAAATTGATCCTGGGGAATTCCCTCCCCTTTGACCAAGTCCCTCGTATAATCAATGATTTTATCATCATGTGTGGCAACGGCTGTATAATTGCCATTCAGCAAATGCTGCTTGATAATTTTCTTGAAATTTTCATCGACGTCTTTTTTCTCGGAAAAAGCCACTTCCCTTGATTCTTTATATGCTCCTTTAACAAGTCTTAGATTCGGATGGTATTCATTCAGCTCCTCAATATCCTTTTCGGTCCGATACAGATATGCTTGGATGACAGTCCCCAATTCATTATATTCAGCCTTTAAGTTTTTGAATACATCCAAAGTTGGCTGACAGCGCGGAAAATCTTCCATGTCAAGCGTCACGAAAACCTTATGGGCTTTGGCTTCCGCTAAAATCCTCCGCATGTTGTTCATTGCGACTCGTTCGGATACATCCAAGCCCATCGAGGTTAGCTTCAGAGATAACTGTGAATCCAGTTCATTTCTGCCAATCATGCGAATCGCTTCTATACACTCATCTGCCATCTTCCTTGCTTCTTGTTCCTCTTCTATGAATTCGCCTAAATAATCAATGGTAACAGCAAGCCCTTTCCTATTTAGATCTGCAATCACAACAGAGGCCAAATCCAATGTTTCTCCTGCCACGAAACGCGAGGCCCCAAACCGTAATCCGTATTTTTTCGCTGCCATTGTCATGCTTTTGTTCGTTGATAAAAAAAGAAATAGACTTCTCAATATTCTTTCCATCTGCATTCCCCTCCAAATCATTTTGGAAAATAGATGCACAAGATTATTTTACCATTTAATTCAATTTTCAGAAATTTAGAATCAAGAATAAAAAAATTTCTTGAAGGGGAAATTAAGTACGTTTAAAGAACACTGAAGGAGGTAGAATGATGGAACAGCAAAATTCGTTTAACAGCCAACAGCAGTCCACCGGCTATATGACACAGCCACCGGAAATGGTTTCGGTAAAAGACAGCTTATACTTAACCGATATGCTTGCATGGAATCTGAATGCGATTAAAAAAGCACATTTTTTTGCCACTCAATGCAAGGACCCACAAATCATTGATGCGTTAAATCGGTGCGGACTCATGCATCAACGCCATTACGATACCATTTTGAAACATTTGAATCCGGATCAAAACCAGGTTCAACAACAATACCAGTAAAGGAGGGTTCTTGATGCCCAATGAAAACAAAGTCAAAAATCCAGAATCCCCTGTAGCAAAGACTCCTCAAATGAATGACAGGGATTTTATAAATGATATGCTCACAACTGAAAAGTACTTTTGTAACTCCTTTTCCGTTGCCTTGCATGAAATGAGTAACCAAGCATTATTCCAAGACATTTTCTCCGTTTCGAAAGAAAATCAGGAGATGCAGCGTGAGCTCTATAACCTTATGTTCGAAAAAGGCTGGTATAGTTTAGAAAAGGCGCAGGCTCCGAGCCTAAGCCAATCGTATCAACAATTTTCCGGATATAAAAATCAGTTCCCACCTGGATCGAACATTCAATAAGCAAACATTCAGGGGGAGATTCTGCTTCCCTTTGTTTTTTTTGCACAAGTAAAGCCGGCCACGGGAGGCCGGCTTTATATTTAGATATCCGTAGAAAACATATACTTCTTATAGTGATACCGAATGCTGAATATTAAGCCCATGGCCATCATGTTCCCCATTAGCGAGCTTCCTCCATAACTGATAAATGGAAGTGGAATCCCCGTAATCGGTAAAAGGCCTACCGTCATGCCGATATTTTGAAAAACGTGAAACGTCAACATGCTTATAACGCCAACACAGATATATGTATAGAAGTTATTTTTCGTGTCCATTCCCGTTTTTGTTATGTGGTAAATCAATAGGAAAAACAAGGAAATCAAGATGCTTGATCCGATGAAACCGAATTCTTCACCGATGATGCTGAAAATGAAATCCGAATGACTCTCTGGGAGATACACTACCCTCTCACCTATCCCCTTACCTGTGGTCTGGCCGGAGCCGATGGCCAGTAAGGATCTGGTTAAGTGGTACCCCTCGGAGCTCGCATAATTATATGGATCAAGCCAAGAATAGATACGGCCGAATTGATAGGTTTTTACCCCTAAGTATTTTTCCAGGATCTCCGGCTTCCAAAGGACGAAGTATAGGACCGTGGAAGCGACGGCGATTCCTCCCGAAATGATAGGCAGCAGAATCTTCCATGATATACCTGATATGAAAACCATTCCGAGCATGATTGACAAGATGACAAGCCCGGTGCCTAAATCCGGCTGTTGCATGATTAACATTAGCGGGGCACCTGTAACGAGACCGATTTTAATAAGCAGCCAGATATCCGTTTGAATCGTTTTCAGCGTGTTTTTGAGATGATGGTTTGATATAAGATTTGCTAAAGCCAGGATCAGGAAAACCTTCATGAATTCCGATGGCTGAATCGAACCGACCCCTGGAATTTTGTACCAACTTCTTGCACCATTTATTTTAGGTACTACGCTTTCTGGCATTAGGATCAGCAATAAAAGCAAAAATAATCCGAATCCATAGGCATACCAGGAAATTTTTTTCAGTTGATCCGAATCAAGGGTGATAAACCCTAATACGATTCCAATCCCCACTATATACCAAAAGATTTGTTTGATTAAGAAGTTTTCCGCGTACTGTCCAGTCGTTTGGGCACTATAGATTGCTAAGCAACTTCCTACGAATAATAACAGCAATATTGTGACCAAAGAAAAATCTATTCGAGATGAAAATTTATTTTGTTCTTCCATACTTAACTCTCCCTTAAAAAGGCTCCTGCGATACAACTTTAAATACACTTATTCATTATACTTTAAACAAATAAAATCACAACTATATCGAAGAATAGTTTACAAGCTTCATGAAGTTATCTGCATGGAGCCTGCAGAAAGGGGGAATTTAAGCATGTGCCTCCTTTGATTTTCTCCAATTCCAGCACACTTCTGACCAATCCATTGCTTGGGGAAAAGAGAAAGGCCACTCCAACCATGCAACCGGATATCGTGGCATCCAAAATGGCAGCTGAATAATAACCGATGACTTAATTTAACACCCCGACCACTATACTGACCAATATCATTCTACTTAACCGATCTGTCCGCAGATAAGCCGTTGAGGCAGGTATGATGAGCATTCCAACTACTAAAATGGAGAGTGCTTTTCCTTCGGTACATGAAACGTAATGATGAAGTTATATTTATATTGTGGAGTTTTTATGGTGAATATAAACTAGGGGAGCTTTTTCTAATGTTTATGATGGGACGACGTGAAATTCACGAGTAAACGTGTGTATTTCACGAGTAAACGCGGATTTCTCGACGGGCATCTGGCATTCCATGTGCATTGCCAATCATTTTTCCGGCTTTTTTAAAGAAACTGCCAAGTACGCCAATCCCAATTCGATTCCGCAAAGTACAAACAGGCTGATTAAAGTTTGGAACATCCTGATCTCCTCCTCCGCTAAGACTTAAACCAATCTTAAAGGATGAAACCCATACCAGAACAAGACCTTATTTGAAGAAATCTTCAGCAGCCATGCTCTGTTCTCTTGCTCTGAAATGGGTTTCATACGGTACAATATAAAAAAAAGAAAAAATGGTGATCCCATGACAAACATTAAAGAAATTGCTCAATGTGCTGGTGTATCTGTCTCAACAGTATCTCGTGTATTGAATAATCATCCTTATGTAAGCCCTGATAAGAGAGAGAGCGTTTTACAAGCCATTGATCGCTTGAATTATTCGAGAAACATCAACGCCATTCATCTTTCAAAAGGCAAAACAAATCTTATCGGCATCATCATCCCCTTCACCAATCACCCATATTACGGGGCAATCGTTAACGGAATTACTAAACAGGCAAATGCAATTGGGTGTCATATAGTGATCTTTCAAACCCATTATGAAAGAGAGAAAGAAATCCAGGCTTTGAATATGCTGCAAATGAAGCAACTCGATGGCATTATCGTTTGTTCAAGAATTTCGGAAATGAAAATCCTCTTGGATTATCAAAAATACGGACCTATTATCTTATGTGAGGATACAGCCCAGGCTGAATTCTCATCCATCAGCATTGATCATTATGCAGCATTCTCCTGTGCCCTTGAATACGTGATTTCTAAAGGATATAAGAAAATTGGATACAGCCTCGGCCGTAAAAAGAGCAGGAACAGTTCTCTTCGAACAAAGGCCTTTAACGATATCATGAGTAAACATCAACTTATAAACAATAAAGAATGGTTGTTTGAAGGCAGTTATCACATCAAAGACGGTGTAAAGTTGTTTGAGGATTGGCATTCGATGATAAACAAACCTGAAGCCATCATCATCACTAATGATGACACGGCTGCTGGATTCATGCTCACCGCTAAGAAATCGGGTATGAGGGTACCTGAAGATGTGGCCATTCTGGGCTTCAATAATGATAGCCTGAGTGAGATGCTGGACATCACGACCATTTCCTTGCCTCTGGAATGGATTGGGAAAATGGCAGTGGATCTATTTGAGAATCCCGAATCGGTCCAACATGTAAAATTGGACTACGCCCTTATAAAAAGAAGGACCGTTTAATAACGGTATTGTTATCAGAATGGCTTTACTTTTATATATCGTTTCCTCTTCCAATCTTTCGAGAACTAGGGAAAAATAACCACATAAAATAATCATTGCGATATCCCAGAAGTTATTTTATAATTTTGATATAGTAAAGTTTACTCAGTTACTAGCATTCTATTAGCGATTGCATAATTTTTCATGAGTACCATCGTACGGCCAATTACAAGCTGGCGTTACGATTTAAGAAAATTGAATACTTCCTCATTTACCGATGAGTTAGAGGCTGCAGCTTATAAAAGTAGAACGGACGAGATTCTGGAAAATTCAAGACTCCGTTTGAAAGGATAAGTTGCCGAAGTTAGGGTATATTCCATGTATATTCTCGCTGGCGGTGTCACCGAACAGGAACATCACTGTCACGTTTTTTCAAAAAAGCGTGGGGAGCTATCTTCGGAAGGATAAACGGGTTTATTATAAACAGCCGTCGATCTTTTTCGACTGCTGTTTTTTTATATTTCGTTCCCTTCCAATAAAAAGGAGTGTAACATCAATTGTCAAATTCACAATCAACATCAAGCCCCACTGAATTAAAAAGGAGCCTGAAGGCGCGGCACTTAATGATGATTTCATTAGGTGGAACGATTGGAACAGGTTTATTTTTAGCAAGTGGCGGTGCCATTCATTCAGCCGGACCCGGCGGTGCCTTGGTGGCATACGCGGTCATCGGCATCATGGTTTATTACTTAATGACAAGTCTTGCAGAAATGGCAGCATTCATGCCAGTGGCCGGTTCGTTCCGTGTCTATGCATCCAAATTCGTCGATCCGTCTTTCGGTTTTGCGATTGGATGGAACTACTGGTATAACTGGGCAATCACCATTGCCGCTGAATTAGCAGCCGTTGTCTTAATTATGAAGTTCTGGTTTCCTGATACTCCCTCCTTCATCTGGAGTGCTATTGCGTTAATCACTATGTTTCTTATCAATTACATGTCCGTTAAAGGTTTTGGGGAAGCAGAATTCTGGTTTGCCATGATCAAAGTCGTGACAGTCGTCATTTTCTTGATCACTGGTGTTCTGATCATTCTCGGAATCATGGGTGGAAAAGACCCTATTGGTTTTTCCAATTTCACAATGGGCGAAGGTCCCTTTAATGGAGGGTTCTTCACGATTCTAGGTGTATTCATGGCTGCCGGCTTTTCATTCCAAGGAACAGAATTGCTTGGAGTGACGGCTGGTGAAAGTGAAGATCCAGAAAAGAATATCCCTAAGGCGATCAGATCCGTTTTCTGGCGCATCATCTTATTCTATATCCTTGCCATTTTTGTAATTGGAATGATCATTCCGTTTACGGATTCACGTTTATTGAGTGAAGATGTTGCCGTAAGTCCCTTCACGCTCGTATTTGAACGGGCTGGCCTTGCATTTGCTGCATCCATCATGAACGCGATCATTTTATCATCCGTACTTTCCGCCGGTAACTCAGGCATGTACGCTTCAACCCGTATGCTCTGGGACTTGGCACGTGATGGGAAAGCACCTAAATTCCTTGGCAAGTTAGATAAAAGAGGAGTACCCGTGAATGCACTTATCGTGACTTCTTTAGTTGGCTGCGTTGCATTCTTAGCATCATTTTTCGGAGATGGTGTCGTTTATATTTGGTTATTGAATGCTTCAGGCATGGCAGGATTCGTCACCTGGGTCGGGATTGCGATCGCCCATTATCGATTCCGCAAAGCCTACGCAGCTCAAGGCCTTGATATGAATGCTTTACCATACCGGGCCAAAGGCTTCCCATTCGGGCCAATATTCGCCCTTGTCCTATGTATTATCATTATCATCGGACAAGGCTATCAAGCTTTCAGCAGTAATGGGATCGACTGGAATTCAATGTTCGTTTCCTACATTGGCTTAATTCTATTTTTCGTCCTATGGTTCGGCTATAAAATTAAACATAAAACGAAAGTCATTCCTCTTGAGGAATGTGACCTTAAATCAAAATAATACTAAAAAGGACCTGGTCTTCTCTAACGGAGAAAACCAGGTCCTTTTTCATTTCAAATGATACACACGACATTCATATGGACGCAGAGGCATTCTCGAGATTCCTTTTTCCCCCTGTTCATAATTACCGATCAGCCTTGTAGCAGAATATGAATTTAGCTCTTCAGGCAAAGAATATGCGGCATGCTCCTCCTTAAAGTTGCATAGCACTAACAGCTTTTCATCTTCAAACGTTCTCGTATAGGCAAATATTCGTTCATCATCTGGACAGAGCAGTTCAAAACGGCCATAAACGACAATTTCATGTTTTTTGCGTAATTGGATAAGCCTTTTATAAAAATGAAAAATGGAATTTGGATCATTGTAGGCTTTTTCTGCATTAATCTCGGGAAAATTGGGATTGACCTTAATCCAAGGAGTCCCTTTCGTGAATCCTGCGTTCCGGGAGTCATTCCACTGAACCGGTGTCCTCGCATTATCCCTGCTTCGGGCGTGAATGGCTGACATCATCCGCTCTTTTGACCAGCCATGCGAATTGACGAGTTCGTCATATGAATTCAACGTTTCAATATCCCGATATTCATCAATGCTTTCAAATGCAACATTGGTCATTCCCAGCTCTTCCCCTTGATATATATAAGGTGTACCTTGAAGCATATGAAGACAGGCGGCAAGCATCTTTGCGCTTTCAATACGATACTCTCCATCATTTCCAAACCTTGAGACAATCCGGGACTGATCATGATTGTTCCAGTATAAACTGTTCCAGCCATCCTCCTCCAAACCAGTCTGCCACTTGGAAAGAATTTGTTTTAAATCGCTTAGGTTCCACTTTTCGTTACTCCATTTCCCTTCTGGTCCGCCCCCCAAATCCATATGTTCGAATTGAAAGACCATATGTAATTCACCACGATCTTTCCCTGTGAACAATTGCGCTTCCTCCGGGGTGACTCCTGGCATCTCCCCAACGGTAATCACGTCATATCCTGAAAGTGCCCGTTGATTGATTTCCTGTAAAAACTCATGTATCCGCGGGCCATTCAAGAAAAAGGGGCTTCCATCACCAAACTGCTTCCCATGCTGAATGGATCCATCTGAATAGCTCTGATCTTTTGATAGGAAGTTGATGACATCCATCCGAAAACCATCGACACCCTTATCCAGCCACCAAGTCATCATGCTGTAGATTTCTTCACGGAGCTTAGGGTTCTCCCAGTTTAAATCCGGTTGTTTCTTGCTGAATAAGTGTAAATAATATTCATCTGTTCCTTCATCATATTTCCATGCCGAACCTTTAAAAACGGACTCCCAATTATTTGGTTCTTTCCCATGCCTTCCAGGTTTCCAAATATAATAATCACGCTTTGGATTGTCTATAGAGGATCGGGATTCCTTGAACCACGAATGTTCATCTGAAGAATGGTTGACCACCAGGTCCATCATGATCTTCATTCCACGTTCATGCACCCCCTTCAGCAACCTGTCAAAATCAGCCATGGTCCCGAATTCAGTCATGATTGATTGATAATCACTGATATCGTACCCATTGTCATCATTGGGAGATTGATAAACAGGGGATAGCCATATCACGTTCACACCCAACTCCTGTAAATAATCGAGTTTCATAAAGATCCCGTTTAAATCCCCTACCCCATCTCCATCACTATCCATGAAACTCCTTGGATACACTTGATATACAACTGCCTCTTTCCACCATGCTTTGTCCATGCCTTTCCCCCCTCTTTAGCCGCATTGATATAATTACACCAATACCCCTATTATAAAGGGGGAAACTTCAGAATATTCTTCTTTTATTCTACTATTCCCGTTTGAATCATTTCAATATCCAAATCCACCTCGATTGGAATATGAGGATAGGCCTCCTCCCAATGTTTCTGATTGAAATTTCTTGTTTTACTTTTAGCGATATCACCGAGTGCAATCGGATCTATGTTGTTTTCCTGAAACATGGTTACCATCTCATGTAATTTTTCACCAATGACATGTTCTGCTTTGGCCTCTATTTTATTCAGGTCGACTGATTTACCCAAGTCATAACCTTGGACCTCTAGCAGACTCGCTTTTAATTTCACTTCAATCCTGACTTCGGGGTCTTGATTTGCATTCCTGATATCATAATGGACACGTGATTCCACGTTATTGATATCTGAAAAGTCATTTTCCTTCCATTTGATTTCATAACTCCCCAGCTTAAAATTTTCACTAAGGACTTTGAATAAAAATCCGTCCTGATAAGGGATGTATTTGCCGATATACTTGTCCCTTTTAAACAGGGCGATACCCTTTACCCGTATATGGTCTCCTGCAGTTTCCAATAGGGGCATGACCGGATCGATTCCTTTACCATGACATGCATATAAATACCTGTGCAAATCTACATCAGGCAAATTAGTCTTGATATTCTGTTCGATCAGCTCTTTCACTTGGACTCCTGGAGTTTTAATCAACTTCGGCTCCATTTTAACTACATCCTCCGCTTTGCCACGAACGATCGCTAAATATAAATCCCTTCCCACCATTGGGTCACGCCTATATGTATCAATATAATCATTCAAGCCCTTACCTGCCAATTGTTCACCATAGAGAATGACTGTCAGTCTCCCGCCGACAATCGGGAATGGTGTTTTTGCATTTTCTTGATGGCGGCCAGTCTTTATATTATGGGAGGTCGCTTCATATACTTCTCTACTTAGTTTTGCTTCTTCCCCAGGCTGAGGAACGCTGACAGCGACCGTTCCTTTCACTTTTTTGTCTCCGGCATCATCATAACCTACGACTTCAGCAATTAAAATATCTTCTAATATTTGCTGCTCCACCCCGCACGCTGTCATCATGAAACAACCTAATGTAATCAAGGGAAGTTTGATTTTCATGGATTAAGACTCCTAACTTTATAGACAATCGACTGCCATATGAATAAGAGAGGAAGGTACAAATAAACGATATAAAAACCTATTTGCGAACTGATTGTGTTAAACCTATCGATTCTATAGCGGTTATCCAAAAAATAGCAAGAAACTAAAATGATAAGCAGGATGTAAACTAACACCTTTTTCTGTCTAAATCCAAACACTCTTTTTACTGTTCTGCTCGCTGCCCAAACCCCTAGGCAAACATTCGGCAGCACCATGAACAGCCAAACGGAAATCCCTATATATTCAAACCTCTCAACGAATGGAAGGTCCACAATTTTCCATAAAGTCAATGTAGCCCAAATTACATCTTTCAGCTGATCTTGATGATAGTAGGCTAACGAGACAATAATGAAGACTAAATATATCGACATAGTAAACAACGCACCTAAGTGGGCCCACTTTTGAGAGTCTTCACGCTTTTTAATGAATGGGTAATAGATCAGGAGTAATTCAAAACCAAGGTAATTCAGGGTCATTCTCTTACAGGCCTTCATGATTTCCAAAAAGGAATGATCAAGTAAAGGACCCAAATTCTCAAAGTGGGCGTGCTTTAATGGGAAATAATTCAAAATTAATAACGGCGATCCAATAATAAGTCCGATTATACAAAAACCAGTAACGGTCCTAAACCCTCCCACCACAAAACTATACACGAGAATTAGAATGATGGTTAATAGCATCAGGACATTAACACCAGGGAACATCCAAACCTGAATGACTTCCAAATAAGTCCTGATAAGAATGATGGAGATCATTATAAAGTAGAGGATGAAAAAAATGTTGAAAGCATTTCCTACCCATTTACCAAACAAATCTTTATGGATAGCAACCAAATCCAATGTTTGGGGACCCCTGCCTAAAAGCTTGAAACACATCCAAAGCAGAACATTTATGATTAACCCTGATATGAGGACCGATATCCAAGCGTCTTGACCAGCCTCTTTCGCTATGATCCGTTCAAACCCCAATACCCCTACTCCGATCTGCATGCCTGGCAAGAGGAAAAAAACAAAAAATGGAGATATTAGTTTAGTTTCCTTTGGTTTGACTTCCATACATTTTCACCGCTTTCTTCGCCTTATTCATCAATATCACTTTGGGAGTTATTAGTTTCCTCCTTCCTCCTTAACCTTAGTGGCTTTTCTGTCCGCAGAAATTGTGGGCGTTTAGTCTGCTTTGAAAAAGGGAGGCGAATTAGACTATCTTTAAAGTCATAAATCCTTAACGGGTAAAGAGGGTCTAAGTATGGACTGCCAAGCGAAGTCAATTTCAATAAATGACTTAAAATGAATGCACTGCATAAAGCTAATCCGAACAGTCCGTATAACTGCGCTGCAATTAGAAAAGGGAAGCGGATAAGGCGAATCGTATTACTGATTTGGTAAATCGGCACTGTAAATGAAGCCAAGGCAGCCAAAGCGACAAGCATCAATAGCACATTACTGACAAATCCCGCTTCCACAGCGGCTGTACCGATGACTATACCGCCAACAATGCCGATGGTAGAGCCCACCTTAGCAGGCAGCCTAACCGCTGCTTCCCTCAGCAATTCAATCGTTCCTTCCAGCACGATCGCTTCCAAAATCGGCGGAAAAGGGATCACTCCCCTTGATGAAATTAAGATTGGCAACAAATCAGTTGGGATCACCAGATAATGATAGGTTAAAACGGCAACATACAGAGGTGAAGATAAAACGGAAAACAGGACTGCGAAAAGACGAATCAAACGGAATGAAGTACCAAGATTCCAAATTTGAAAATAATCCTCAAATGAAGAAAAGAACGAAATGATGGTGTTGGGACCAACTAATGCATGAGGCGATCCATCCAGCATAATCCCTATTTTCCCCTCTGATAATACACTGGCCAGATGGTCAGGCCGCTCCGTATCAATCAGTTGGGGAAACATCGAATTCCGATTATCCGTGATCATCTGGTTTACAAACGAAATATCCACGATCGTATCATACTCTATATCATCTATTCTCTGCATGACTGTATGGATGATCTGTTGATTTACAATCCCATCTATGTAGAGCACCACTAACCTGGTTTGCGAGATGCTCCCAACCCGAAATTCCTTGGACTGCAATTCAGGAATGGGTAACCGATTGCGAATTAGATTCAAATTCGTATCAAGCGATTCAACAAAAGCCTCCTTAGGCCCAGCGACTGTATATTCCGACTCGGGTATGGAAGTTTGCCTTTTCACACTGTGAGCACAAGGAATCAGCAAACACATTTCATCATCTTTCTTGTATTGAATCAAGATCGATCCTGCCAAAACCAACCTTTGAATAACGTTTATATCAGTCGTCACTTTCATATCTTCCATCGGAATATCGCTTTTTAATTGCTTAAGATCCTTCTTTGTTTGATTAGAGATGACAGCCAGTACTTGTTCATGGAGCTGTTGTTCACTAATCAGTGAATTGAAATAGGAGATGGTATAGCCATCTTCATTCGGGAATTGGAAGGTAAGAAAATCATTAGATGCTTCAAATTTTTTAAGAAGTTCTTGAAAGTCCTTGGAAGTAACCTGAAAGGCTGCTGCATCCGTTTTCTTCCTTCCCTTAAAAAACCTCACTAATTCCGCCTCCCATTACCTGTCTTGAATTTTTTAGTTTACCCAATTATTGTAACCACCCTCTTTAAAGTTAGTCATGATTCACCGATATCCTAAAAACCAACTCGCTGCTGATTACCTTTAGTTTTTTCCCTGAAATAGGAAAAGGCCTATCCGGATCCCATGCCTAAAAAAGCATGATATCTAACGGATAAGCCTTTGCGTCTTCATTCATTTAACTCTTTGCCAATTACTTTTGGCTTGGAAAAACGCGTGTTACAAGTTTACGGAACTCATCAACGAATCCTGCAACGGGTTTTCCATTCTGAATGTCATTCGCATACTTATGCATGCTTTGAACAAAGTCAGGGTTTGTCGAAACATAAACGTTGTCTACCGATGGATCTGCTCCTCTTGCTGCATCTGCAATCCTGCCTTTAAGGTCATTCGAGATATCTTTATCCCCGCCGTCATTTAATACTGCCCCAACATATGCATTATTATCAGTCACGATGACCCTGGCGTCCTTTACTTCCTTCAAGGCTTCAACACGATTTGAGATATCATCGGAGACCCTCATATCGTTTGCATCATTATCATTATCATTATCATTATTTATATTTCGCTTTGTATCGCTGACATTCGTCGGATGTTTTACATTATCCTGATGCGTACGATTCAGGCCAAGATTTTCATTGGCACCTTGTTTATTATTAGTAGAACAACCTGTAATCACTAAAACCATCATCACACTTGATACTATCGCCTTATAATTCATATTCTCCACTCCTTTCAAACGTTTAACATTACTATTTACGAGGAGTGGATAGATTATTCATGAGAAGTGACTTTCAATCCGATAGTACCTTCACCCAAAAAACACCAAACGCACCTCGTACCGTACATGATGCCTACCAGAACTGATCCCTGGAGCCCCTATTTCAGTCCCAATGGCATAATGGGTTCCCTAGGCAATGATTTTTATCGCCGATGATAAAAAAACTAATATCCATGCCAGCAATCATTATATTTTAAACTCATCGCCTATATTAAATATTCACGCAATCGCAATTGAATCAAAGCCATCTCTTTTTCCTCTCCCAATACAAAAAAAGCCCGATAGGTCATAATCATAACCTCTCGAGCTTTTTCCCCTCCGTGTAAGCAGATCCCTGCGCGTTTCTCCTGAACCATTCCGGTAAAATTCCAACAAATCTTTTATTACTTTACGATATCATGTGCATTTCCAAATTCGGGCAAACGCCTATGCATCACTTTTGTTTCTAAGCTTCCATTTGTCACCTTTTATTGAAAACCAAATATTTTTGAATGGTTCCGGTGTTTTTTTAGCGGCATCAACCGTATATTGTACAGCCTCTTTTTTATATTGAACATCTTCTGTGATTTCTTGCTGAGTCATGGCGAGTTGATCCGTCTCTGACTTAATCTGATCCGTTTTTGCCTGAATGCGTGAAACAGTTTCAGTAACACTTTCAATTGTCGGTTTCGAATCCTTAAATGTTTTGAAAGCAAAAAAAGCGAAATAGATGACCGATCCGATAAAGAGGGCAAGACTAATATATACAATAACCACCTATGATTCCTCCTTTTATTTTACCTTTACTATACCCGTAATCCTTGAGCAGAAAACGAATCCCCATGTATTTTCTTTTATGCCTGGTCATATTATTGAAAGAAAAAGGAGGAATGAAAATGAATCATATGCCTCTACTTAAAGCCTGTTTTAAAGCTGGAATACACTTCATTAGACATATAACCATACCACAGGCTGCCGTTATAGCAGGAATCATTTTTTTGATCATTCATCCAGAAGTTTTAAGCCCCCTTTGGCTTACATTGGCAACCTCCGTCTTGGTTTTGCTCCTGCTTTGAAGATTGTTGAAAACCACACCAGTTCCACTTAAGGACCGCTTCACTGCGCTGGCGCTTGAGGCAGGATAACTGAAGGGGGTATAAAAGATATTTCCCTCTTGAGACATAGGCGAATGAAGTAAACAGGCTATATAGAAGTACATACAGAACAAGTAGGAAACGCGATGTGTAAAGGATAATCCATGAACATGAAAATTTAATCAATCGATTGATTAAACCATTGACTTGCCTTGCCCCCTTATGACAGAAGAACTTCACCACATTTCCCATTTTACCGATAAGCAGAAATTAAATGGAAAATTACGAAATTTGTGTATAATTAGACTATATTCATAACCTTCAAGGAGGAATCATATTCATGGATACTCTCATTCAACAGTTTAGGAATTTGCCCACCACGGCCATTTCAGATGCAATGGAAGGATTGAACAATCTGGAATCAGCGATTAAACCCTTAAAAGAAGAGTTTCATTTTGCCGGACGTGCTTTAACCGTACAGATGCCCGTCGGTGATAATTCAGCCGTCTTGAAAGCAATCGGCGAAGCAAGACCTGGAGATATAATAGTCGTTGACAGCAAAGGTGATACATACCGTGCAATAGCAGGTGACTTTGTTGTCGGCATGATGCAGACCATGGAAATTGGCGGTCTCGTAGTCGATGGAGTCATTCGTGATCTTGAAGCAATTAAAGAAATGAATTTCCCTGTTTTCAGTAAAGGGACAACTGTTGCCTCAAGTGGCAAGGCTGGTGTAGGGCAAACTAATATCCCCATTTCCTGTGGAGGTGTCACAGTGTTTCCAGGTGACATCATCATAGGGGACATAGATGGAGTCGTTGTCGTGCCACAATCCATGGGTGAAGAAATCCTGATCAAAGCAAAGGATAAAATCATGAAAGATAAACTGCGTGCAGAAAAATACGCGGGAAAGCCTGAAGAAATAAGAAAGTATGTTGCCATGATGACCAATAAAGCATGATCTAACGCATATAAAAAAAACAGGCAGGAAGCAATGGCTTCCTGCCTGTTTTTCAGCTTATTTATCGGAATTGGCTTCCTTTGAACCTTCTTCATTATATGTGTAATCATAATCAGCAGGGTTAATTGGCTTAAAACCCTTTGGAGTATAGAAACGGAGTAAGTCACCGTTCACCACTTGGTCGGATAAATTGAGCATCTTTTCAACTCTCTTTTTATAATTGCGGATGTCATCATTTTCCTTGACCATTTCTCCTGTTTTCGTATCGAAGTATTTTCCTTTAATGGAAGTAACATCTGGTGTTACAAAATCACCATTCCTGAAAGGTACAACTTCACTATGATCTTTAGACAATAAGTCAGAACCGAATTGTACATAATCTTTAGATTCAATTCCTAACAAATGCAATAAAGTCGGGAGAAGGTCAATCTGTCCTCCGTATTGGTGCATTTCCCCGCCTTTAACACCTGGAACATGAATCAATAATGGTACACGTTGCAATTGGGCGTTCTCAAATGCGCCAACATCCTTGCCAAGCACTTTTGACATGGCTTCCGTATGGTTTTCCGAAATACCATAGTGATCGCCATACATAACGATTACTGAGTTATCATACAGACCGGATTTCTTCAGATAAACGAAAAACTCCCTAAGCGCTTCGTCTGCATAGCGTGCAGTTTGGAAGTAATCATCAACGGAAGCATCACCTGTCGTTTGCTTACCGATTGTTGCCTTGTCCTGGTCCATGGCATATGGGAAATGATTAGATACCGTTATGAATTTTGTATAGAAAGGCTGTTTAAGCGTTTCTAACATTGGAATCGATTCTTTAAAGAAAGGTTTATCCATCAAACCATAACTTAGCACTTCTTCTTTATTCTCCATATTATAATGGCTTGCATCGAAAAATTGATTGAACCCAAGAGCCTTATACATCTGGTCTCGGTTCCAGAAAGATTTGTAATTACCATGGAAAACAGCAGATGTGTATCCTTTTTCTCCTAAAATCGCAGGTGCCGCTTGATACGTATTTTGGGCTCGGTTTGTGAATGCTGCCCCCTGTGGTAAACCGAACAGGGAATTTTCAAGCATGAATTCAGCATCTGCCGTTTTACCTTGGCCTACTTGATGGAAGAAGTTATCAAAGTACATGAAATCTGACTTCTCATGTGCAAGTGAGTTTAGAAATGGAGTTACTTCTTCCCCGTTCAACTTATAATCGATCATGAAATTCTGCATGGATTCCAAATGCAGGTATATGACATTTTTACCTTTTGCTGCACCAAAATACTTAGGGTTCGGTTCAGCGCTTGTTGCCTTCGTATAATTGACTACTTCCGCGATATCCGTGCTATTTGCAGTTGCACGCTGAGCGTACGTTTTAGTATTCTGAACGGCATCATATACCGTATAGTTGAACATACCCAAATATTTGACAATATAATTCCGGTCGAATGTTCTTGACAATAATTGCGGACGATCCTTTTCAGCAAGCCCTAAATTAATAGCAAAAATTGCAAGCCCTGCAAGATAAATCATTCCAACCGTACGGCGTTTGACTTTGAAGTTTTCCACTTTAAAGTCTTTGAAACTATACAACACAATCAAAAGTACCGTATCAAGGAAATAAAATACATCATGGGATTTAAATAATGCTAATGTACTTGGTCCCAAGTCACTTGCATTTTGCACTTGTGTCAAAGTTGACATAGTGATGAAATCTGTAAATGAACGGTAGTAAACAATATTGAAGAATAACCATAAGGACATCAATAAGTTCAATCCGATGATCCATTTAAACGATTTTTTGCCTTTCGCCAATAGTGCCAAGCCAAAGAATAAAATGGCTGAACTAATCGGGTTTATGAACAGTAGGAACTGTTGCAGGCCATTTTCAAGCCCTAAGTTAAATTCAACTCGGTATCCAATATACGTTTTTATCCAAAACAAGACTACCGCAATAAAGAAAAAGCCTAGTATGTTATCTGCAAATAAATGCCGGCTTTTTTTAAGAAAATTATTCATGCTCTCACCTCTATTAATCTAGTGGTTTATTTATATAAATTTTTACATACTTACAAAAGACGGAAAATCGGAAACCTTATGATAGCATTCTTTCAATCAGATAGTCAAGACTGTGCAAACCACCTTTTGTCACATCAATAACCCTTATGATCCAGAACACTTCTTTAGCTTATGAACAACTTTTGAAAAAGTAACAGAGTTTCGACCGTCTTGATTTTCTATAACAAATATATAGGAATTCCATGTCTTAATCCAATAAATATCACCGTAACTTTTTTGGGTTACTGTGGATCACCGTCACTATTTAGTTTAACTTCCTTCAGGCTTTTATCATTATAAACGACTCTTTATAAAAACACCAGCACATTACAAAATATGTAAAGATATAAATCTTCAATCATTGAATGCTATTAGATATTTAGAGGATTTCTTTCCCGATAATTCGACATCTGAAATTTGATTGACGATTACATTGATGCATCGCTCCCCCGCACTTTCTATTTATCTGTAAGAACCAAAAGCCTGCTTAAGTTCACCCGTTCATTTACTGCATCCTCTCAAGTTAAAATCCCATAAAATAACAAAAGGTTTTGAGGCCTGTTTCGTAAACTCATTTCGCGTTATATCGACATCATTCCCGTCTTGACTTCAGTTGATCTACTTTTATTGAATTAATTTCTCCTGATAGTAAATGACACCAAATTTGCCTATATTACTTGAAGTAATTAGTATGATGAGGATTCAATTATTCTTAGTTTTCATGAATGTTCATGTTTTAGTTTTTAAGATTATTTACCAATCTATTTACCAATGTTCACTTAAATTACAATTTAAAACCAGACCGGAACCAGAAACTGCATCAAGCATCAATGCAGTTGACATTATAATAGGAAGAAACTATTTTTTTTACGTTGTTATTTGTTTGGCTGAAGAGTTATTTTCTTTCGGTAGCCGCCCATATAAGCCCTAGCAGCTACAACAGGGTCTAATAGGAACCTTGTCCTATTTATTTTCCCTTTATTGGGTGTGAAGACCTTACAAGCTGTTGTAACCGGCATTATTGGTTTCCCTTAAGTGATTCCTTTTCTTCCCTTTGTTATTATATATACTTTCATTCAGCTTTATTATAAAAAATAAAAAAAATCCTGTCCTCAATCGAGGGCAGGATTTGCTTTTAAACTATATTTAATTACTTAAGCCCTTTAGAAACTTCTTTAACCATTTCATCAACAGATTCTAAACCGCCGCCAGATAAGTACCAGTAGTTAGGATCAAGATAAATGATGTTTCCTTCTTTAAAAGCCTTTGTATTTTTTACAATGTCATTTTCAACAGTTTCTTTTGCTGCAGCTCCATCACCGGCAACCGCATCTCTATCTACAACGAATAGATAGTCTGGATTCTTTTCAGCAATGTATTCGAAAGAAATACTTTGACCATGTGTAGATACCTCCAATTTATCATCTACAGCAGGTACTCCGAATACATCATGGATAATTCCAAATCTTGAATTCGGTCCGTAAGCACTTACTTTTCCACCGCTAGCAAGAACGATTAAACCAGTTTTATCCGTCGGAGCTTTTTCTTTCAAAGCATTAATGTTTTCTTCAACACGTGCTAATTCTTTAGCTGCTTCGTCTTTTTTATCGAAGATTTTACCCAAAAGTGTTACATTTTCTTTAAAGGATTCCATATAATTTGCAGTATCTACACCTACATAAACAGTAGGGGCAATTTTACTTAATTCTTTATATGCTTCAGTTTGACGGCCAGAAATCAGGATTAAGTCAGGAGCCATCTCGTTGATCTTTTCGAAGTCAGGTTCTTTTAAACCGCCGGCATTTTCAGTTGTACCTTCATATTTAGAAAGGTATTTTGGAAGGCCATCATGAGGAACAGCTGCTACTTTCACACCCAATTTATCAAGAGTATCAAGAGCACCCATATCGAATACAACAACTTTTTTAGGGTTTGTTTTTACTTTCGTTTCGCCTAGTTGGTGCTTAACCGTAAATTCTTCGCTTTTAGCACTTTCTTTTTTCGTACCTGATTCTTCTTTTTCCTTAACTGATCCGCAAGCTACAGCCACTACAGCCAGCATTGCAACTAAAAGCAGTAAAGATAATTTCTTAATCATTATGGTCACCTCGAAAAGTATGTTTTTATTTAAAATTACAGATTGAATCCTCACCTTCACAGAATTCACCTGCATCGCTTTCCCTGGATATAAACAGGCGGCGGCTAAAAACCTTGGGCGCCCGCCAACTTTTAACAGCCTAATGAGCGTATGAAGTGAATCTGAGACGGCTACGAATACTGAAGTAATTTAAAACCAAATGGCTTTTTCTTACGTGAAGTACACACAGATCTTATTGTCATTGATATTTTGGATTTCAATATCCATATCATAGATTTCCTTTAATACTTCGGAGTTGATCACTTGTTCAGTAGGTCCATTATGAACAACCTTGCCATCCTTCAATGCGACAATATAGTCGGAATAACAGGATGCAAAATTAATGTCATGAATGACGATTATGACCGTTTTCCCTAATTCATCGGCCAATCTCCTCAATACCTTCATGATTTGGACGGAATGCTTCATATCAAGATTGTTCAGAGGCTCATCAAGAAGTACATACTCCGTATTCTGAGCAATAACCATGGCAATGAATGCCCGCTGCTGTTGCCCGCCGCTAAGCTGGTCAAGAAATTTATCCTGCATTTCGCCAAGTTCCATATATTCAATCGCTTCATCGACATACTTCCAATCCTCTTTAGTCAGTTTACCTTGTGAATAAGGAAAACGGCCAAAGGCGACAAGTTCACGAATCGTTAAACGGATATTGATGTGGTTAGCCTGCTTTAAGATGGCAATCTTTTTAGCAAGTTCATTGCTATTGAATTTCCCCATATCCTTCCCCTCGATCAGGACTTCTCCTGAATCCCGGGTAATGAGCCGGCTGATCATTGAAAGGACTGTACTTTTCCCCGCTCCATTAGGACCGATGAAAGATGTGATTTTCCCTTTCGTTATTTCAATGGAAACATCCTCGACAACCGTTTTACTATTATATTTTTTGAATAAATTTTTCACTTCTACCATGATTTATTCTCCTTTAATAGAAGATAGATGAAATAGACACCGCCGACAAAGTTGATAATGACACTCAAGGTGGTAGAGAACGTAAAGATCCTCTCTACAATGAATTGACCGCCGACCAAGGCAATCACACTGATCAGCATTGCACCCGGGATGATATGTTTATGCTGATAGGACTTAATGAATTGATAAGCCACATTTGCAACAAGTAATCCGAGGAACGTGATTGGACCGATCAGGGCAGTTGAAATGGAAATTAAAATCGTGACGACGATTAAAACCCGTTTCGTTACAAAATCGTAATCCACACCCAAGTTTATGGCTTGGTCCCTCCCTAGTGACATGACATCTAAATACTTCAAAAATCTCATAAAATATATCATTGCCGCTATCATGAGGATAATCGCTAATGTTAACAGGTCAGTGTTGACATTATTGAAACTGGCAAACATTTTATTTTGTATCATTTGAAATTCATTCGGGTCAATCAATACCTGCATAAATGAAGACATGCTGCCGAATAAGGTCCCGAATATGATACCGATCAACAATAGAAAGTAAATATTTCGGTTTTTCTTGAACATGAACTTGAACAGCAGGCTGGAAAAAATAAGCATGGCCGTAAGTGTAACCAGGAAATTGAGATTTTTATTCATGATCATGATATGCGTTGAACCGAAGAGGAAAATCACTCCAGTTTGGATCAGCATATACATAGAGTCCAGTCCCAAAATGCTTGGTGTCAGGATTTTATTATTCGTAACCGTTTGGAAAATCACTGTTGAAAAGGCTATCGCACAACCTACCACGATGATGGCAATGATTTTTATGACCCTTCTCGGCAGTGCATAATCCCAATTCGGGCCAAGGTCCCAAAATATGTAACCTGCCGTTAAAGCTGCTGCCAGAACAGCTAATATAATGATCTTACTTTTATTATTCATATGCCTTTCTCCTCATTATCAGATAGATAAATACGGCGCTTCCTATCACACCAACCACGAGTCCAATCGGAATTTCAAATGGATATATGATGATCCTGCCCAGAATATCGCAGATCAATAGGAATACTGCCCCTAGCAACGCTGTATGAGAAAGACTCTTTTTCAAATTATCACCAAGGTAAAGGGATACAATATTTGGTACGATCAATCCTATGAAAGGAATCGTTCCCACCGTTAACAGGACAACAGTGGAGGATAATGCCACGATGATCAGCCCAAAGTTGACTATAAGTTTATAATTTAGCCCTAGATTAATAGCAAACTCCTCACCCATCCCTGCCACAGTGAATTTATTGGCAAAGAAGTATGCGAGAATGACTAAAGGGATACTTACATATATTAGTTCGTACCTTCCCGACATGATCATCGAGAAATCACCATTCATCCATGTGTTGAGGCTTTGAATCAAATCATACTTATAAGCAAAGAATGTCGAGATGGAACCGACGATATTACCAAACATCAAACCAACCAATGGAATGAAAATCGTATCCTTATATTTCACTTGATCAAGAATTTTCATGAACAAGAATGTACCTGCCAAAGCGAATATGAAAGCGAATGCCATTTTCTCAATAAGTGCTGCCGATGGAAAAATGATAATGGCAAGAAGAAGTCCCAGCCTTGCAGAATCCATGGTACCGGCAGTCGTAGGGGATACAAATTTATTGCGGCTCAATTGCTGCATGATCAGACCGCTTATACTCATCACCACGCCGGCAATGATTATGGTCATCATTCTGGGGAAACGGCTTTGCAGCATGATTTGCACTTTATCATCACTTAGATCCAATAAATCCAGGGGGGTAATATCTTTTACACCAATGAATAATGAGGTAAATGATAAAACGATTAACGACATGACTAAATATCTTATCTTCATCTACATTTCCTACTCTTCCTATCTCAGTAAATACAGCGATAATATTTTTAATTAAAAATATATGAATAAAGACTATTGTACAATCCCCTATTGAAATGGGGTTCATGAGACAATAGTTACAGGGTTCTCACATTCATGATAATGAGATTCATTATCATTATCATTCATTCTTATTCTACCATTTCTTTGACATGTGTCAACAAATACAAGGGAATTACTTTGATAAACTCCGGATAATGGAAGAACCACTCATGCATTTCGCTACAGGAAGTGATAAAATCATAATAACAAATATTTACTCTTCTAATGAAAGAAGCGATGTGATGAAAAACTTCCTATCTAAAGTGTTCAAAAAAAAAGGGAAAATCCAGATTGAATTTTGCCAAAATAATCTTGACCGCTTCCTTGATGAACAAACGGTTGCTGATTATGGTAAATTCTTAGCGAATCCAAGGATTCAATATAAGGAATATGAATGTTTAAGTGAGTGTAAACTTTGTAAGCAAACCCCCTATGCGAAAGTGAATGGCCAGATAATGAACGCCAAGGATTCACGGAATCTTTTAAATCAGTTATATGATGAATTGAAATGATACGGGCCAAGCAAATTGCTTGAACCGTATTTTATTATGGAAATTTCAACTATCTACCTCTAAGTATACAGAATCCAGGGGATGAATAACTATGAAAAGTAATTACTAACTTTCTTTCTGCCACCATTCCCCTTAGAAAGATAAGCCCATGGGAAGGTTGTTATGCATCAGAGTCATTCCCTTATGTAATCGAAAAACATCCACACTCTTTTTTTGACAGAGAGAGTTTTACTGGGCTGCAAGCCATGGAATGCCTTTATTGATCTAGTAGATACTTCCTGTTTTTCTCTAGTTCCTACGGTTATACTGTATATATAGCTTAATATATGATAATTTATGGAAAAAGATATATAGGAGGACGTCCGTGAAAAAAATCATTCCTACAATCGTTTCATTCGTAACCCTAGGTCTTGTCACTGGATTGCCTAGCCAGAACCCCATCGCAATGACAGAAGAATTCACCCCTTATTATGGAAATGGTCCAAGCTATATTCAACCTGATAACCTCTCCTACCTTTTCCCTGAACCTAATGTTTCTTTCAAGACCCCTGCCTTTATACAAGGCAAGATCGCTTTTACGAGCCAAGAAGAAATGATTGGTCATATCAAGTCCCTCTCCCATAAAAACAAGAACATCCAAGTCAAGACGATAGGTAAATCAATAGAAGGACGCGACATTCCAATGCTTCTTTTCAGCAAGGATTCAAAAAAACTCAATAAGGATTCCCGTAAACCATTGATTTGGATACAAGGTCAGATCCATGGCAATGAACCCGCTTCAGGTGAATCAACATTAGTCATTGCACAATGGCTTGCCGAAGGAAAACTTGGTGACGTCCTCGATAAAGTGAACATTGCCATCGTTCCACGCGTAAATCCAGATGGCTCCTATTACTTCAAACGTTTTACCGCAAATGACATGGATGCGAATAGGGACTATTTAAAAGTGGAGTATCCTGAAGTACAGACTATTCATCAAACCATCAATGATTATGGGCCTGAAGTCATTCTTGATGTACATGAATATACAGTGAACCCCGCTCCCCTTAAAAAGGTAGGCGCAAATGGATCCATCGCTTCCTATGATCTGCTCATTTCATCAGCAAAGAATTTAAATATTCCGGAACAGCTTCGAAAAGCATCCGATGAACTGCTTTTACCTAATGTTTTCAAAGCATTGGAAAAAGAAAAGCTTTCCTATCATGATTACTATACACTCGATACTTCTGATACTGGAATTCTTACCGCTACTGAAGGAAGCACAGAAGCCCGCATCGGTCGCAACGCTCTCGGATTGAAAAATACAATGACCTATTTAATTGAAACAAGGGGTATCAATATCGGCCGTACTGACTTCAAACGTCGTGTTTATGCACAAGCTTCAGCTCAGGCTGCCTTCATTAAAACGACGGCTGATCAGGCCAATGAAGTAAAAAAGGTGGTCAAGCAGGCGGAAAATGAAGTGGTGAAAAAAGGGAGAAAAGCAAATGATAATGACAAAATTGTCATCACCAGCCAAAATAAATTAATGAAAAATCAAAGGTTAACAGTGGTCGATATAGCGAAAAAGGTCGATACCACCATCGATTGGCTGGATTCTACCGCTGCCTACCCTACGCTGGTTAGAGATCGTCCGACAGCCTATATCCTTCCATCCGAATATAAAGATATTGCCAAGAAACTTCAGCTATTGGGAGTAGAAGTCAAAAAATTAAAAAGACCTATGAAAGTAGCTGTTGAAAACTATAGGGTCAAGGATCTAAAAGTTTCCGCTGAACTGGAAAGCGGACATTCCACAAGGGAAGTCACGACCACCGTTACTTCCAAAACTCGGGTTTTCCCAAAAGGAAGCTATGTATTTAACATGGACCAACCTGACGCTAACTTCATTTCCCTGGCCCTCGAACCAGAAGGCATAGACAGCTACGTGACATTCAATTTCATTCCCGCTGTTAAGGGCGGAGAATTACCTATTTACCGCTACATGAAACAATCGGCATTACCAGTTAAATAATGCATTTCGATTACTTTCTAAAACGCTTTAGCAGCTTTCGTTGCTGAAGCGTTTTATTTTTGAACTCCTATTTAATTCACTTTTAAACCTATTGGCGGACTTTATTTTTTGAATGTGTTGAGAGTTTTTGAATATATATATAAACGGACGATGTGTTTAAGAGGGGGAACGACTTTGAACCAGCATGTGCAATTGGAAATGAACCGCCTTATTCATCGCTTAAAACAAGACCAATCAGCAGATGGATCTTGGAATTATCCCTTTGACACTGGGATAACAGCTGATGCCTATATGATTATTTTACTTAAAGTTTTAGAAATAGAAGATGCCTCTTTAATAGAGGCATTAGTAAAAAGGATTGAAAGCAGACAAACGGAAAACGGCTCTTGGAGACTTTTCCATGATGAAAAAGACGGTAATCTTTCAGTCACTATTGAAGCTTATTATGGTCTCCTTTATAGCGGACTGCGAAAAAAACAAGATCCTCATATGAGGAAAGCCAAACAATTCATTCTTTCCAAGGGTGGAATTAAACAGGCCAAAATGTTAACTAAAATGATGCTCACCATCACTGGACAATATAAATGGCCACTCCTATTCCCGATCCCGCTCGAAGCTATATTACTGCCGCCAACCTTCTTCTTCAGCATTTATGACCTATCCGTATATGGCCGTGTCACCATGGTCCCTTTGCTTTTACTAGGACATAAAAGGTTCCAGATCATGTCCCCAAACACACCTAGTTTAAAAGATTTATATCAAACAAGGGAGGAACGGTCTGAAGAGCATGTGTGGAAGGAATATCGAACCGACGAATACCGCTCCTTCTTTTCCAAACTTCAAACAGGTGTCAAAACTTTAATTGGTTATCCAGATTATCTTCATTCCTTGGCCCTAGAAACCACAAAACGATTTATGCTCGACCGGCTAGAACCCGACGGAACGTTGTATAATTATTTTGGGCCTACCTTTTTCATGATTTTTGCCCTACTTTCAACCGGCTACTCGAAAAAAGATCCTGTAATCCTAAAAGCTGTTTCCGGTTTGAAGGGAATGTCCTGTTCCGTTGATGGTCACACACATATCCAACTTACAACAGCACATGTTTGGAATACATCCTTAATCAGTTATGCCCTGCAAGAAGCCGGACTGCCATCAAAAGATGAAACTGTAAAGTCCGCCAATCAGTATTTACTGTCACGCCAGCATTATATGTATGGAGATTGGTTAATTCATAATCCTGACGCGGTCCCAGGTGGCTGGGGTTTCTCTGATTTGAATACAATGAATCCAGATGTAGATGATACGACGGCATCATTACGGGCGCTTGCAGGTCAAATGCAAACAAGACCTGATAATCTGGACAGCTGGCAGCGTGGTGTCGCCTTCACAATTTCCATGCAAAATGACGATGGAGGATTTCCCGCATTTGAACGAGAAAGCGATCCTAAATGGGTACATCTCATTCCTTTCGAAGGATCAAATTACCTCTTGACTGATCCGTCGACAGCTGATTTAACAGGCAGGACGCTTGAATTTCTAGGGAACTATACAAATTTGAAGAAACCTGGGAAAGTCAGCAAAAAGGCCGTAGATTGGCTCTTGAAAGATCAGGAGCAGGACGGCTCCTGGTACGGACGCTGGGGAATATGTTACCTATATGGCACATGGTCGGCACTGACTGGCATGAAGGCCGTAGGGCATTCCTCTGAACATCCTGCCATCAAAAAGGCCATCTCCTGGTTAAAGAAAATCCAAAATAAAGATGGCGGCTGGGGTGAATCTTGTTATAGTGACATCAAGCAGCATTATATGCCTCTCGGGACCAGTACCCTGACACATACGGCTTGGGCTGTGGATGCGTTGATTGCAACATCTGACAAACCCACACCTGAAATTGAAAAGGGCATCACCTATCTCACCCGCGGAGCTCAAAAAGAAGACTGGACCAATGACTATCCTGCAGGCCAGCTCATGGCAAGCGTTTTGTATACCCATTATCACAGCTATCGCTATATTTACCCGCTACTTGCCTTAAGTCACTACAGAAACAAATTCATGGATGCTTAATCGCTTTTTCAGTGATTTTTATCATATAAAGGTGAATATGTGGATTACCTGTGGAAAAGGGGTGAATAACAACGAAAAGTTATCCACAATTCGAGGTTATCCACATTATTTTGCCTGTAAAATGACTAAAAACAAGTCATCGATAAACATTTCCCTTCATTTTTGTTGAATTTTGTTGATTAATTCATTTCGAATATGTATTAATGACTTGTTTATGCACGCTTTGTGGATAGTTTGGGGATGAATGATTACGATTCCAAGAAAACTTTATCCAGTTTATCACTATAGAATTCTATGGCCTTTGCATAAGATTGTATTTCTCGATCCTTAGAGGTTTCCGCAATTATTTTCAATAAGGATTCCATCGCTAGATCATGTCGGCCCAAATTATAAAATGACATGGCCCTGAATACCAATAAAGCCCTATCCTCAGGAAACTTTGCCAGCCCCGCTTCCAATGTCCGTTTTGATTTTTCATATTCCCCAATGGTGCGATATGTGCTCCCCAGCCCTAGGTAGGCTCCTTTTGCGTCCTCATCCGGCAAACCTAGTTTGAGGGCAGCTTCATAATGGGGCACCGCCTTTACCTCTAGTCCAAGAATATCCAAACTCCAGGCACACTGATACTGTATGACTGCATCCTCTGGATTTTGCTTTGCCAAATCCATCAATAATTGATTGGATTTTTTGAATTCTTTCTTGCCCCTTAATATCAGTGCCCTTTCTAAACTCTCCATCGCCATTCCTCCATTGAATAAAATTCCTTATTGCCCCTATTCGCGAGTCCCCCATTTAATACCTTCTTAGATCGGCTGAGAAAGAGTAATTCAGAATTTATATGTAGGAAAATGGGAGTCTGGATCGGCCTCACTTTTCAATCGGATATGCCATTGTGAATAAAAAAGGATCTGCCACTTGGCAAATCCTTCACACATTTCAGTTCTAGATATTGATTAATCATCCAACTGGTTTTTCAATACTTTCCCCGTAGTGGCATCTATCACTACATCATATTCCTTTTGTCCCTGGTTTATCTCCAACTCGTACACAAGGATGCCATTCTCTGAATCAAGCTCTGCATCCGTCACTTGACCCTCCACCTCTTTCAAGGCAATCTTTTCAGCTTGATCCATGCTGATTTTTGCAATTTCCACTGCTTGTTGTGTGCTCATTTCCTCATCGTCTTCGTCTTCCATCTCCCGAGAAAGAATCTCTCCTTTTTCAGCATCGACCTCTACATCTTGATAGCCTTCATTCGTTTTAACGGTCATCTCATAGGTCATCGGCTGGTCCCAATCCTTTTCAAATTGAGTAACCTTACCGCCCAGTTTTTCTGAAATCATTTTGATAGCCTCATCCTCAGATAACGCACTCTTATTGACTGCATATACCGCAGTTCCAGCGGCACCGCCGAAAAGCAATACAGAAGCTATGGAAACCGTCAAGATTACCTTTTTCTTTTGAATGATACCTTCTTTTATCGTAGCCCACTGCTTTTTCATGAATAATTCCTCCTTTGAGTTGTTACCTTAAGAATAAACATCATTCATGAAACGAACATGAGCGCTAGATTAGAATTTGATGAGAAAGAGTAATAGTCACCAACGTCCCCTCTCCCACTTCGCTTTGAATTTCCAGTTTACCGCCGAATGACTCGACAAGTGTTCGAGCGATGGAAAGCCCGAGTCCATTGCCTCCCGTTTTCCTTGCCCTTGATGAATCCACGCGATAAAAACGTTCAAATACATGCGGTAGATGTTCTGGTGATATCCCTGCCCCTTGATCTTTAACACCAATGAAAATTTCATTAGCCCTCCGTTTTATCAGGATTTGTATATCCGATTCACTATATTTCATGGCATTGTCCAATAGGATGACAAGCACCTGTTCAAGCTTGCTGGAAATGGCCATTGCATATATTTCCTTAAACTCGGATTGTATCTTTATTTCACGGTTTGCCGTCCTTCTAAATGTTTGGGCAATCTGTTCACAAAACGAAATAAGTTCGACTTTTCCTTCAATATCCTTTGAAGGTTCACTTTCGGAAGCGGACTGAAGTAGATGTTCCGTCAGCTGTTTCATCCGGATGGCTTCATGATGGATTGCCTCCACCGCCTCCTCCAGAATCGCCTCATCCTTCATTCCCCAGCGTTTCAATAGTGAAGAGTAACTTTCTATGACCGTAATCGGTGTTTTCAATTCATGCGAAGCATCTGAAAGGAATTGCTGCTGTCGGTTATAATTCCGCTCAAGCCTTTCTATCATCCTGTTGAATGACACCCCCATTACCTGTAGCTCGTCCTTTGATTGATCCGAAAGCGGGATCCTTTTGAATTCTCCACTTTTCTCAATATCCATCATTGTCCCGCTCATGATCGATATGGGTTTGAGGATTAGATTGGCCAGCCATTTACCGGCAAAAATGGATAGAAGAATGACAAAAAGGGATGCACCACCTAATACGAGGGCAAGAGTCGATAAATTTTCAAGGAGGGTATCCTGCGGCTGTGTCACCTCGATCATTCCTAGCTTCTTCCCTTCTTCGGGATATGCGTAACGGTAGGTCAACACGTAATCCCCATCAGCTTTGCTAAAATCAAATCCTTTCTCATTAATGGATTTAACCGCTAGCCCCTCAAGGTCCTCTTCATCCGTAAACGATTTTATCAACCTTCCATCTGTGTCAAATATCCGCACCATTCCATCATCAGGGGTATACGGCTCCATTAAATCGGGATCACCGGAAATCAAATCTTTCGTCAGGATATTTTCTTCAATTAATGAAGCTTTATCTTCGAGCAGATCCCTTTCCCTCTCAACAGATATCCAAAGAAAGGCGATTAAAACGATGATACTCAACAATATAAGCATGACGCTTAAAAAAAGACTGGAGTACGATTGGATTTTCGTCCGAATCTTCATACCGGCTCCTTCAAGCTATACCCTACCCCGCGGTAAGTATGTATGAGCTGCAAATCAAAGGGGTAATCTATTTTTTTTCGTAAATAACGGATATACACATCAACCACATTCGTATCCCCTGCAAAGTCATATCCCCATACATGTGTAAGTATTTGCTCCCTTGAGAGTACTTGATTTTTATTTTGCAATAGATATACCAGCAAATCGAACTCGCGGGAAGTCAGCTCGATCCTGTTGCCTTGCCTGAGAAGGTCCCTTGTACCAAGGCTCAATTGCAGATCATGGACCTTAAGTTCATCCGCTTTCCCTTCTGATTGGCTCTCACGTACATTTGTACGAAAACAAGCACGGATCCGGGCCAGCAGCTCTTCTATCTCAAACGGTTTCGTTACATAATCATTCGCACCATGGTCCAGGCCATTCACCTTGTCTGGTACAGCATCCCTTGCGGTTAGAAGAATGACTGGTGTAGATCCATTCTTTTTCCGGAAACGTCTAAGTACTTCTATGCCATTCAACTCGGGTAGCATCACATCCAATAAGATTAAATCCCACTCTTCGGATTCTGCCCTTTGCAGACCTGTCTTTCCGGTAAAAGCCGATTCAGTTAGATAACCCTCATGATTAAGTTCCAGCTGGAGGATCCTCGCGATTTTTTCTTCATCTTCTATTATTAAAATCCTTTTATTCATGATTACCACCACCCACCTCTTAGTGTACTGAATAAAAATGAAAATATCATGAGAAATTGAACACTCCGCATAAAAATCCCATGAAATAATTACTTTAAAATTTTTGTGCCTTTAAAAGGTCAAAAAAAAAGAATCGGATGTGAAAAGTCCAAGTTGGTCTTTACAGACACCATACACAGATTCCTCACAATCATTAAAAATTTCTCCATAGCTAAATAATAAAAGCCTAAGTATCAATGGCTAACCATAATAAAAAGACTATGGAATATTTCCATAGTCACAGTTTGTCCAAAATGGGGTTCGGAACGGCTTCATCCCGAATAACTGGCTTGCCGAGACCACACTGCCGCTTGCGGCGAGGAAGCTTGGCAGACAGTCGGCGGAAAGAGAGCCGATACCTGTAATCAACTGATCGTTTAATAATGATCCAGTTCATTCACCGTTCCAATGCTGGTCAATGAATTCATCGCGTCCTGATTTCGCACGGTCCGCTTTATAATCATCTTTGTTTTTTTTATGAAAGCCTTGATGGTATTCTTCGGCAGGATAAAAGGTTTGGGCAGGAAGGACTTCCGTTACGATGGGTTTCTGGAATTTCCCGCTGGCTGCAACCTTTTCTTTCGCTTCAATGGCCAGTTTCTCTTGAGCTTCGTCATGATAAAAGATGGCCGTTCGATACTGGCTTCCCCTGTCATGGAATTGACCGCCATCGTCGGTTGGATCGATTTGCTGCCAATATAGTTCAAGCAGTCTTTCATAAGGAAATAACAGGGGATCGAAAGTGATCTCGACGACTTCATAATGTCCCGTAGTTCCCGTCTTCACTTCCTCGTAAGTAGGGTTTTCAACATGTCCCCCTGTATAACCGGATACGATTCCCCCAATCCCGGGTTGTTCTTCAAATGGTGTCACCATGCACCAAAAACAGCCTCCTGCAAATATAGCTTTTTGCATAATGGTCAACACCTTCCTGTATATATGTAATAAAATCTAATATACCATATCCTAATCTTAACACTGTGTCTTTTGATTTACGAAGCCTCCAAGCCAATCGCTCCAAAAGGGATGTACCCTTTGATCAATCTTTTGACCAGCCCTTTTCCTTGAATCTTACAATAGCTTCAACGCGATTGCTTACATCCAATTTATCAAGAATGACCGAAATATAATTACGGACCGTTCCATTGGTCAGATAAAGCTGGCTGGCAATTTCCTTCGTATTCTTACCATCTGCAATTAATTGGAGCACTTGACACTCTCTTTCAGTCAAAGGGTTTTCTTCTTCAAAAGCCATATCCACCAGCTCAGGAGCATATATGCGCCGACCGTCCATGATGACACGGATCGAGTTCGCCAGTTCCTCACTTGGACTATCCTTCAGCAGATATCCACCTACCTCGGCCTTTCTGGCTCTTTCAAAATAACCAGGGCGTGCAAACGTGGTTAAAATGATGACTTTGCATTGGTGGCCCTGATCCTTGATCTCTTCCGCTACATCAAGCCCGGTTTTAACTGGCATTTCAATATCCGTAATGCAGATATCTGGCTTTAAACGATTAACGAGATTCATTGCTTCTTCCCCATTGCTCGCTTTTCCGACAACTTCCATATCCTCTTCCAGATCAAGGATAGAACCTAGAGCGCCAAGCAGCATCCTTTGGTCTTCAGCAATTACGATTCTAATCAATGTTAATCCCACCTATCCATTATTTTTTATAGCATTCGGAACCCTTATATAAAGTGCAGTTCCATCTGTTGATTTAATATCCAGGCTGCCATTAACGAATTCAAGCCTTTCTTTCATTCCTTGAAGTCCATTACCTTTAAAAAATTCTGATTTACGTGAAAGTCCCACTCCATTATCTTGGACTTTCATCGTCACTCCTGTCTGTAATTCTTCGATGACGATATTACATGAGTCGGCACAGCTATGTTTGACGATATTTGTCACAGCTTCTTTCAAGCACATGCTTAAAACCGTTTCAACAAGCAATGGAGTATCTTGCAATTCCGTTGTGCCTTCCAAATTGAAGTCTATCTCTGCCGCTTTCAATATTTGCTTGACCCGGATGATTTCATCGCATAGCTTGGCCCCACGCATTTCCGACACCATTTCCCGTACTTCCTTGAGTGCCGTCCTCGCCGTTTGACGGATATCCTTGATTTCCTTCTTAGCCGACTCCGGATTTAAATCAATCAATTTCCCTGCAAGGTCACTTTTCAAGCCAATCAAAGAAAGTTTTTGTCCAAGTGTATCATGTAGATCACGGGCAATCCGCTGGCGTTCTTCCATTTTGCCAAGCTCGGAAATTCTTTTATGTGCATCTTCCAATTGTTCTTCCAGCCTATCACGTTTATTCCGATTATATGTGTTGAATGGGAGAAGGATCACGCCCACTACACAAATGAGCATAAAGGGAAATTGCGAAAAGAAGGTAGGGTCTTTCATGATGAATCCAATATTGACAGATACGATGGTGGCTAATAGCTGGATCGAATATAATACGAAAAAGCCAACCTTATTTTGAACATTCCCAATAAAGAATGCTAAAAAGAGTGAAAAGTAAATGTAGCTGAAAAATATGGTCATGGATATGGATATGACTATTTGTATAGCCGTCCATACGTATACGGGCCATCCCTTCGAAACGAATGAGAGACCATATGATATGAAAAACAAAATGATCATGACGATTCCAAAGACAGTCTCCAACATCGATGAAGATTTGAAAATGAAGTAAAAAGGAAGGATACAAAAAATGATCCAGACATAAGGGCTCAGCCCTGTGTTCTTAGGAAAGATATGATACCAACTTTGCATGGCGCCGCCTCTATTTCTTTTTCTCCTAGTATATACTAAGGTGTTTAATCAAAAAACCATCCAATGGAAATTGAATGGTTTTTTGATTAACTATTTATTTCCCTTGAAGACTTGGACGTTTATTATTGATTTCCAACTTTGATTTTTTCTCATTTAGACGTTCCTTAATCTCTTTAAAACTTACAAACGTCTTGTTTTCCCCATCATAAAGGCGGAATCGAAGTGATTTTAAACTTGAACTAAGGGTGATTGTCGTTGCCTGCTGCAAAGGCAGGGTGGAATCATGGACTTTTTCCAGATTATAGTTCGGCACTCTTGGACTAAGATGATGCACGTGGTGAAAACCGATATTACCAGTTACCCATTGTAAAACCTTCGGAAGTTTATAATAAGAACTTCCATCAATGGCAGCCTTCACATAATCCCATTCCGATTCCTCTTCGAAATAAGAATCTTCGAACTGATGCTGTACATAAAACAGCCAGATGCCCAGGGATCCAGTTACAAAAAGAAGCGGTACCTGAATCATCAGGAATGCCTGCCATCCGATAGCCAAGCATAACAAACCATAAATCACCACGATTGCGGCATTAGTCAAATACGTATTCATGCGTTCCTTCTTTTTTGCGCCTTTTTTATTCAGACGATTCGATACAAGGAATAGATAGAATGGACCTAATCCAAACATGACGATCGGATTTCTATATAAACGGTAAGCCAGACGCCCCCAGAATGAAGCGGCGATATATTCATCAACGGTCATGATCCAAATATCTCCTGTACCGCGTTTGTTTAAATTACTGCTTGTTGCATGATGTATGGAGTGGCTATGCTTCCATTGCTCATACGGAAATAATGTAACGATTCCACTGATTGTACCCAGGATGCTATTCGCTTTCCTGCTTTTGAAAAACGATTGATGACAGCAATCATGGAAAATGATGAAAATCCTGACTACGAATCCTGAAGCCAGGACGGCAAATAAAAGGGTCAGCCCGTATGAAATGGTTAAGCTTTGATAAGCTAAAAACCATAACAGGAAAAATGGCGGAAATGTATTTATGAGCTGTTTCACGCTTGATTTAGTATTGGATTTTTCAAAAGGGGCAATATCTTTTCTCAATTGTTTTTGATTATGATTATGATGACTCATGATTTCCTCCTCATAATATATAGGAATGGGTGTTTAAATGGATTGGTTATGCTTCCATTTCTTCTTTTATTATAGGAATAATAACCGATTTTCTATAGTCATAAACGTCAATTCCCTGCCATGACACTTGTCATATACTTGTCTGCTTCAACACTTTCACACCTATTTTTTCCTCTTTCATCATTTTTACCCTTCAAAAAAAACGATGACTTCCAATCAATCTGATTCCAAGAAAATGCCTGACATTCATTCGATCAAATAAAAAAAAGATCCGCCGGCTTGGCGAACCCATTTATAACTTGATGGCATACACCCGTTCAGGACGTCCTACCGTACCATATGTTAAATCGGCATCAATTTTTTCCTCTGACATCAAGTGCTCCAGATAACGCCTTGCCGTTGTCCTGCTCACCCCGATTTCCTTTGCCACTATTTCGGCCGTTAACCCAGGGGAGGATTTCCCCAACACAGCCATCACCTTCTCCAAAGTCATCCGATCGATCCCTTTTGGCAGTGAAGACTGTTCCCTCTCTTTTTCTTTCATTTCCTTTCGCAAAAGCTTATCAACCTGTTGCTGCGTTACGGGAAAATTGCCCTTTTCCAATTCTGATAGTTTAATGTGATACTCTTGATATCTGTGTAAGGACTGCTTGAAACGTTCAAATGCCACAGGCTTGATAATATAATCAAATATGCCGATCTTGATGGCTTCCTGGACTTTTTCGATTTCTTTAGCCGCCGTTATCATAATGACATCCATTTGTTTGCTTTGCTGCTTGATTTCCTTCAGGATATCGAGCCCATTCATATCCGGGAAATACATGTCGAGCAGCAATAGATCCGGCTGCATGATTTCAATGAAGCTTTTAGCTTCGTCATAGCTTGAGGCGATCCCGATCGTTTGAAAACCCTCAAGCTTTTCGATGAATAGCTTTTGTATCTCAGCAATCCGCAGGTCATCTTCTACGATTAAAACTTCTATATCGCGATTCGCCATCATGAAATCACCCCTCTGTTTTTTGGCAGTGCTATAGTAAAGATCGTATATTCCCCTTCTTTCGTCGAAAAAGTGATATATCCCCCTAATCCATCAATCGCTTCCTGAACAAGGCCCAAACCTATACCTGAATTGGTTTGATGGCTTTTCGTCGTAAAACCGTCCTGGAAAATACGTTCGGTAACTTCTGAATTCATCCTTTCCCATTATCTTCAACTTCAATGATCAACTCTTTACCCAGATCCGTCACGAACAACGATACCCTTTTTTCCTCCCTTTGATTTTCGCGTACAGCTTCGAAGGCATTATTGATAAGGTTGCCGATGATCGTCACTAATAAATCCCGATCTATTTCGGGCGGAATATCTTTAAAACTGCTTTCTCTATCAATAGTAAAATCAATTTTCAGCTCGCTGGCTAAACTTACTTTCCCTAAAATGAACCCGGCAATAATCGGATCAGGCACTTCCTTCATCAGAAAGTGAATGAAGCCTTGAGTGACATCCACTTCCTTCGATATGAAATCAATCGCTTCTTTATAGGATCCCAGTTGGATCAGGCCTAATAGAGTATAGAGCCGATTGGAATATTCATGTGTCTGGGCCCTGAGCCCTTCTGCATACGCCTTTACATGTGATAGTTCTTGAAGGAGATTGGATAGTTCCGACTTATTCCGCAAACTTGCAACAGCACCGATGACTTCACCCTGTCCATTCAAAATGGGAATCCGGCTTGCCAAAAAAATTTCACCGTCAATCATGAATTCCTGGTCATACTCGGCCTGTGCCGTGCTGACCACATCCAGCAAATGTGTATGCCTGATGACTTCTTCAATTTTTTCCCCGCGAAGCATGACGTCTTTAGGGATATCCAGGATTTTATGTGCCGTTTCATTGACGACGGTGATTTTCCCATGAACATCAATGGCGATGATGCCTTCATGAATCGTTTCCAAAATGGCATGCTTTTCTTGAAACATCCAGGCAATCTCTTTCGGCTCAAGACCCAATATCGCCTTTTTTATATTTAATGAAATGAAAAAGGCTATTAATAAACCGCCGATTAAGATAAAAGAGATGGTCCATACTATCTTTCGTTGTATTCTGGACACTTCTTTTTCAATATCATCCTGAAGGTAGCCAACAGAGACTACACCAATGACTTTTCCATTTGCCATTATCGGGGATTTCCCCCTTATGGAAGGACCCAATGTCCCAGTCGATTCCGTGATGATGGATTTCCCATTCCAAACCTCGCCGTTATCCCCCCCTACCATTTTCTTCCCGATCAAGTTTGGATTCGGATGGGACAGCCGTGTTTCATTCTCATCTCCTATTACTATGAATTCCGCATCGATCTGCCTGCGAATCTTTTCCGCGATGGGCTGAATGATTACAGAAGGATTTTCCGTCCGAAAAGCTTGTTTAATCTCAGGCAGCAAAGAAATGGTCTGGGCAACCGACAATGCTTTTTCCCCTGTTTCCTGTTTCAGGTTATTTTCTAAGATATTTATAAAAATAACTTCAAAGATTCCCCCCATTAAGATGATTAACGTACAGATGCCCAGCATCAGCTTGGTGTGTAAACGCATTCAATCACCTCTTCATACATCATATAAAAAAAAACCCCTTTAAAAAAGGGGTTTTCATAACATTCAGAAAATATCAGTTAACCTTCAATATTAATGACAACATCCTTCCCCCTCTTCTTAAGTAAAACCGGAATGAGCAGCCATAATGCCGTTACAATCAGGAAGGTTAGGGAAAGCGGCCGAGTGAAAAACAAACTGTAATCCCCATCGGATATCGTCAAGGCCCTGCGCATATTATTTTCTATCATCGGTCCTAAGACCAGCCCTAATACCAATGGGGCGATAGGATAATCATTTTTACTTAAGAAATATCCCAAGACCCCGCATCCTAATAATAGCAATAAATCATAAGTCGATACTTGTACCGCATAAACGCCAAAAATGGAAATTGCGATAATGATCGGAATCAAATATTTCTTTGGCGTTTCAATGATTTTCGCAAAAACCTTAACGAGCGGTAGATTAAGGATGAGGAGCATCAGATTCCCAATGAACATACTTGCGATAAGTCCCCAAGCCACCTGAGGATGATCTTCGAATAATAATGGACCAGGCTGGACATTGTACATCATGAGTGCACCCATTAAAATGGCCGTTGTACCAGAACCTGGAATCCCCAGCGTCAATAATGGAATCATCGCTCCCCCAGACGCGGCGTTATTGGCCGTTTCAGGTCCAGCCACTCCAGCAATCGCCCCCGTGCCAAATTTCTCGGGTTTTTTTGAAATCCGTTTTTCCATAAGGTATGAGAAGAAAGAAGCAAGAGTGGCCCCTGCACCCGGCAGGATTCCTACAAAGAAACCCAAGAGCGATCCCCGGGCAATGGGACCCGCAGATTCCTTGAACTCTTCTCTGGAAGGAATCAAATTACTAATCTTCGCGATTTCCCCGTCATCCTCTTCTTTTTCTAAGATCGTCTTGAACACTTCTCCAAGGGCGAATAATCCTACTGCAATTGTCAGGAATTCAATCCCCTGATATAACCAGGGAACATCGAAAGTAAAACGAGCTATTCCTGATACATTATCAATGCCTATCGTCCCAATCAGCAAGCCGCAAACAGTCATAATTAACGCCTTTGTTACGGATTTTCCCGCGAGACCACTGACAGCCGCCAAACCTAGAATCATGAGCGAAAAATACTCAGCCGGACCGAATTTAATGGCAATCGTCGATAATGGCTGAGCTAAGGCAATCATGGCAATAAGTGTGACTATCCCTCCAACGAAGGAACCGATGGCCGAAATGGATAACGCACTCCCGGCTCTGCCCTTCTTCGCCATTTGGTAGCCATCCAATGTCGTGACGACAGAGGAAGATTCGCCCGGTGTATTCAATAGGATGGAGGTCGTCGACCCTCCATACATCGCTCCATAATAAACACCTGCAAGTAAAATGATGGCACTTGTCGCCGCCTGCTCTGGTGGAAGTCCACCTGTAATCGAGGCGGTTACCGGAATTAAAAGAGCCACACCGCTCATCGGTCCGATCCCAGGCAAAACGCCGACAGCGGTTCCGATCAATACCCCGACAAATGCAAAAAGTATGTTATACCAAATAAGTGCCGTTTCAAATCCCTGCATTAAATAAACAAAAGTGTCCACTTCCCATCCTCCTTTCTTTTATGAAAACCAGATTGGCCAACCCGGCAATGTTCCCTTTAAAACGTTCACGAATAAAAAATAGACGATTCCGGAAAATCCTGCGGAAATGATGAGCGATGTCACCCACTTATTCCGTTCCATCGTTTGAAAGCAAACAAATAAAAAGAGAAAGGTCGTAATGACATATCCTATCGTTTCCAGTGTCAAAATATAAATCAAGGTTGAAATAAAAATAATGATAAAGGGCTTATACTCCAGCTTTTCCTTACTCGACTCTTGTCTCCTGCTACGATACGCCTCATAGAACAGGCGAATGCTTAAAGCGGCAAGGACCAATCCCAATACAAAAGGGAAAATGTCCGGTCCTACCGAACTTCCATAAGAAGAACTGGATAGCTTCCTGCTACCTATCATAAACAGCACTCCGACAGCCAGAAAAGCTACGGATGCAAAGCGATCGAATTTCACGTCCATCCTTATCCCTCCATTTCAGAAAATAAGAAGAAGGTGAAAGCACCTCCTTCTTCTCCATTATTTTTCCATGCCTAAAGCTTCTAATAATTTCTGCTCCTGTTTCTCCTGCTCTTCTAAAAACTTACTGAATTCTTCACTATTTTTATATTCTTGTTCCCATCCTTGAACTTCCACTTCCTTTTTCCATTCAGAGGTTTCAACTAACTTTGCAATGGATCCGTCCCAAAAGGTTTTCGCTTCCTCAGACATATTCTGAGGTCCAAAAACGCCTCTCCAAATCGTGAATACCGCATCGACACCCTGTTCCTTTGCCGTCGGTATGTCTTTAAGATCTCCACCCAAGCGTTCAGTCGAGGTTACGGCCAACACTCTAATCTTTCCTGCTTTTAAAAATTCCCTGACACTGGATGCATCCGTTCCGATCACATCCGCATTTCCACCAAGCAACGCCGTAATCGCTTCTCCGCCACCGTCGTACGAGACGTATTTAAGTTCAGTTGGATTCAAGCCATATTCATAGGCTGGAAGAATGGAAATCAAATGATCCATGGATCCCGGAGCCGATCCTCCCGCAAAGGTTAACTTACGAGGATCTTTCTTCACCACTTCCAGCATTGATTTCAAATCCTTGAATTCAGAATCCGCCTTTACCACTATCGCTCCATAATCTTTTGTCAGCTGCGCCAATGGAGTCGTATTTTTATATCCATAAGGACTGTTTCCCTCTTTTTTAAGGTTATTGATGATGACAGGCGGTGAATTCACGAAAAGCATGTCATTATTATCTGCTTGCTGTGTCGCATAATCCGCCATGAAGACAGCACCCCCGCCACCGGGTTTGTTTTCGACGGTTAATGGCTGGTTCACCAGTTTTGTCTCCCCCAAGACCTTTGTAAATGAACGGGCCGTTAAATCCCATCCCCCACCTGCACCCGAAGGAGCAACGATCGTAATGGCCTTTTTCGGATAACCTGTACTTTCTTTCTTCTCTCCTGATGTATCCGAACTGCTGCATGCACCTAAACTTAAAGCTAGAGAACCTGCCAATATGACCGCATAAATCTTTTTACGAGAAAACATATGAATCCCCCTTTTGAAAGCGTTTTCTTAATTCTACAAAATTATCTTCCTTTTCTTTAATTATTCACCTAAAATACATAAATTTCATAATCTCCATATTGTTCATAAAGTTTTATGGGTGGACATGTGGAAAAAGACTGCCCATTGCGAGCAGCCCTGCTAGAATAGTATTTTTGATAGATATACGACCATTGTTACCGTTATACTGCTGAATAAAGTCGACATCAAGACCGCCTGTGCCGCATACTCCGGATGGTTGTCATATTCCAAAGCGAATAATGCGCTGTTTCTAGATGTTGGAAATGAACTTGCGATAAATAACCCCTGAGCGACAGTCCCTTCCAAGCCCAGCATGAGAATGATCAGGAATGCGATGGATGGCGAGAGTATTAAACGTCCAATCAAGCTAAGGATAAGCGGAAGAGGGAAATGCGTCATTTTCAAGTAGGCACTCTGTGCACCCAATGTAATCAAGGCTATGGCTATGAAAGCACTCGCGATATTATTAATCGGGGTCCATAGGAACAGAGGAATTTCGAAAGAAGTGGCCTGTAATAGTAGACCGAGTAAAAGAGCATAAATGACGGGGTTCTTCAGGAACTCGCGAATGGCACCCTTGGCACTTTTTGTATGGACGGAAACGGAATTCATCAATCCATAGGTATAGGTCAACAGGTTTTGAAAAATGATCACGATGACTTGGATCGACAGGCCAAGAGGATTGGCCTGAAAAACCATCTGACTGACGGGTAACCCGAAATTGGCTGAGTTATTCAAGACCACACTATTTTTAAACGTGGCAGAGAGACTTTGATCGAACCTGGCAAGTTTAGCAATCACTGAGCTCACGATGATGAGGCTTACTGCTTGAAGAGCAAGGAAGCTGAATATCTGGACAATCATCCCCCCGCCCATATTGCTTTGATATATATTGACAAAGCTAATGGCCGGCATGAGCAGGAAGTTATTCAATTTAGACAGCGTATTCAGATCCAGCTTGAATTTACGATGCATAATGGCCCCCGCCCCTATAAGGAAAAAGACCGGCACAATGACATTCAATACGATTAGAAACAGGACACTCACTTGACTTCCTCTCCATTCCTTAGGCTAATTCCTGTTGATTTACATCTCCCATCTATCATAATGCCGGGAAAACCATAATTAAAATACCAATAAATTATCGTTAACCATTCAAAAATGGAATGGCAAAAAAAGCACAGAGGTTTCTGCGCTTCTATTTAAATATCACTCATGAAATCGACATCTTTGACAAATTCGACAAACGCTTTGACCAGTTTTAATTCCAGCGACTTTTCATGATATAACATCCATGTATTCCTGATAAGTGGATTTCCTTGCTTATCCTTAAGGTCCATTTGATGGAGGCTTTGGTCTTTCTCCAATAAAACACTAGGAAGGATCCCATATCCCAGTCCATTCCTGACCATTTCTTTGCATGTATCCCCTTTATCCACTTCCATACCCACCAAAGGAGGTCCTGAAAAATTGTCCCTCCACCAATTTTCGATCATTGTTTTTAAAAGGGCATCGGTCCTATAATCGATCCTCGGCAATGAGGGCAGGTCCCGAACTTCGATTTTTTCCTTAGAAGCAATACAAATCGTTTCCTCAAATAGATGATGCCTTGATCCTGACCATTGATAGTCCCCCCGTACGATCCCGACATGCACTTCTTCCTTGTAAATGAGATTCAGTACTTCTTTACTCCATCCAGTAGTCACATGGAAATCCACTTTAGGATATCGTTCACGAAATAATCTCAACAGGCCAGGCAATTTATGCAGCGTAATATAGTTGGAAACACCCAGCCGTAATGTTCCACTGATCTCCTGACCCATATTGAATGCTGTCTCTTTTATCTGCCGGAGCCTGATCAGCATCTCATCCGCACAGATGGCCAAATATTCCCCTTGAGGGGTGAACTGCACTCCTCTTGTTCCCCGCTCCACAATCTTTAGATTGAATTCCTTCTCTATTTGTTGAATCCGTTTCGTTAAAGAAGGTTGTGAAATATATAAATTTTGCGCCGTTTTAGTAATATTCTTATGTTCATGCAACACCTTTAAAATATGCCAATCCCTTTCGTTCATAACCCTTCCTCCGATACGCTTTTCCTTGAATGTTTTATTAAAAATGTACCATAAATGGCCTTTTGGAGATATCATTTAACAAGGCTGTTTTCACATACTTTGTTGCTATTTACCAGGTAGTGAGTTGTGGTTGATTTCCCCTCCAGATGCTCGCTTT
>NZ_JAOPHO010000019.1:0-70532 GCF_033141925.1 Peribacillus sp. CSMR9 | reverse complement strand
CAGAAAAACGTTTAAATGATCTCCTTCGGTAATCTTGGATAAAGCAGGTACCTATAGCCCATACTAAGAAAACGAGAACTGCAAAATCGATACAAAAATTCTTTTTAGCGTTTGGAAATTGGAATTTTCTAAATATACTTATATCCTACCCTAAGAAACTTATCTCTGCAATATCTTTTGAAGAGAAATATTTTTCTTACTTCACATATGAAATGTTCGGTTTTTGACCTTATATTAAGGAATTTATGATTTAAGAGGGAGTTATTTCTATGAAAATCAATATATCCTTCAATTCTGAATGGAATGACGAGTTTTTACAAAAGGTGGAAAATGACGGTCCATGGGGAAATTGGGAGCTTTATAAGTTGGCGGTTAAAATGGAGGAAAATCTCATCATACCTGATTTTGAAGGTTTACAGGCACCCAAGCACCTTCCTCAGTTAACCCCGCTTCCCCATCAATTGGAAGCTGCAAAGCAAGTGGTGGAAAAGATGAATGGAAAGGCCATTTTAGCAGATGAAGTAGGTCTCGGAAAAACAATTGAAGCCGGCTTGATCCTAAAGGAGTATATGATTAGAGGCCTTGTAAAGAAGGTATTGATCCTTGTACCAGCTTCCCTTGTAACACAATGGGCTTTTGAATTAAATACGAAGTTTCATATTCCGGCAGTCGTTCAGAGAAAAAGTTATGTGTGGGACTCCTGTGATGTGGTCATTTCATCCATTGATACAGCGAAACGCGCTCCACATCGTGATATCATTTTCAATCAGGAATATGACTTCATCATCATTGATGAAGCTCATAAACTTAAAAATAATAAGACGAAGAACTATGAATTCGTCCAAAATCTGAAAAAGAAATTTTGTTTACTCCTGACAGCTACTCCCATTCAAAATAAAGTCGAGGAAATTTTTCACCTCGTTTCGTTATTGAAACCAGGCCACTTGGGAAATGCCTCACTCTTTTCGGAAAAATATAAAGGGAAAGGCCGGAACATAATTGAAGATGAACACCTAAAGGAACTGGTCAACACTGTGATGATTCGAAACCGGCGGGCCGATACTGGTATTGAATGGACAAAAAGGCATGTGGAAACCATCACCATTGAATTTTCTCCAACCGAGCAGGCATTGTACGATGCAGTTTCAAAATTCAAACCTATTTCTGATGGAACAAAAGGAAGCGCCTTTTCAGCTCTCACTCTCCAAAGAGAAGCCTGCAGCAGCAGAGAGGCGGTCTTTTATACTTTAAAAAACATGAAAGCCAAATACGACCAGCCTACCCCTGACTTTTTGGCAAAGCTTGATGATTTATTTTCAAAAGTGAATGAAACGGTTCAGAACTCCAAGGCTGAAAAAGCTTTGGAACTGATCAAGAAAATTGATGACAAAGTGATTATCTTTACAGAATACCGAGCGACTCAGCTTTATCTACAATGGTACCTTCAACAGAATGGAATTTCTTCAGTCCCATTCCGAGGCGGATTTAAACGTGGAAAGAAAGACTGGATGCGAGAATTATTCCAAAAGAAAATTCAGGTATTAATTGCAACAGAAGCTGGCGGGGAAGGGATTAACCTTCAGTTCTGCCATCACTTGATTAATTTTGACCTGCCATGGAACCCCATGAGGCTTGAGCAAAGAATTGGGCGGATTCACCGCCTTGGACAGGAAGAGGATGTCAGGATTTATAACTTTGCCACGAAAAATACTGTTGAAGAACATATTCTAAAGTTACTATACGAAAAAATTAATTTATTTGAAAAAGTAATTGGTGAATTGGATGATATTCTAACCAAACTGGATATTAACAACATTGAAGAATATTTAATTGATGTGGTCGGCGAGTCCAAAACAGAGGGCGAAATGAAAATCAAGATGGATAATTTTTCATCGTTGATCCAATTCGCTCAATCCATGAAGGAAGGTGAGGTTCATGCAGCAACAGGAAATTCATGATTTTTTAATAACTTACTTTAAAGCCAATGAATGTGAAATACTGGATAATAAACCAACCCACCTTACAGTTCAACTAACGATAGAAATGGATAAAGAATTAATGAACCGGCCCTTTTATTGGCACTACCTGGAAAAAACGGGTGGCATTCCGAACCCAGCCCAGATGACTTTCATTACCGATCCAGAACAAGCCCCACCCGACCTAAAGGGAGAAATGATTCATTTTGGCTCCCCTCGGCTCCATCAGATTATTCAATCAACAAAAAAGCTGGCAGGGTATACTAGACTTTTTGAAGATACTCCTCCATCAATGGGCGGGAATAATCCATTGTTTCCATGGCTTACCCTGAATGTGAAAATATCCTACCAATGCGATCGTAAAAAAGATACTTTTATGTCCATCGGATTGAATTTAATTTCAGGAGAAATCATGGAAGGATTTCACCATCGGGTTTTACCGGTTAAGGTCACCCCAAAAATACCGGATTACTCGTTTACGCTTTCACCGCTCATCATGCCGAAGAGTGGATTGGCAAGACTGGATACATACATTAGGAGGAGCTTCGAGGATGATGACCATTCTTGGGCGGAAGAAGCCATGCTGCGCTGGCAGAATGACTTGAACTTATTGGAGCATTTTTACAAGGACATGGACGAAAAAAGTGAGAGTTATTTTACCGAAAAAGAAGCCTTAAAAGCTCAATACGAACCGAACATCCGAATATCCATCATCAACGGAGGTTTGTTTTACCTTTCAGATAGGGCGTTGGGATAGTAATAACGATACTTAAAAAAACAGATGTCCTAAGTTTAGGACATCTGTTTTATTTTTTGATATTTTTCCTTACGAACATCGACAAAGCAAAAGGGACAATGCCAAACCAATGGGATATACCATGATTTTTATCCTCTTTTCTATGACGGCGCTTTTCTTTTCGTTCTTTTTTGGTCAGATTAAAATACTCGACAAGCTGTTGCGTCAGGTATTTAATATAAGCGTTTGTAGACATTTAAAATCACCCTATGCAAAGTATGCCCGGCTAGCGCTTCTTTTAATCCTTTACTTGTTCGTTAAACACGTAAATCGTTGAAAATGGGTCAGCGTTTTAAAAAGAGAGTTGATCTTTGAGTATTACATAGCCTGCTTTTCTATCCATTCTATCACTCTCCCCGCTTCTTTATCATATTGAATGATGACCCTGCCAACGCGGCCATTTTTAGTTGTGGAAGAAAATTCGAGATAGACGTAAGGACCGTCTTGCTTCGTTAAGGAATACCTCACCACACCATTTGGGTATGAGATTTCCCCCTGAATGATGTCCGGGATCACTTCCCCCAGCTCTTCCGTCACATCCTTAACGGCGAGATGTACAAGATGGTCGGCCACAAGCGATTCTTCCACTTCTTTATAAAACCTTTTATCGAGGATAAATTGATCGATCATTAATATCGTCAACATGATGAAAACACTTGCTACAATCATTACCATCGGGAAAACGACTCCTTTTTGATTATTCATCGACTTTCTTCACATTTTTAAAGAAAGGATGAAATCTTCGACTGAAAGTAGTCCCTGCTTTATCCGTTATATTTAAAACAATGACACCGCCATCCTTCTCGACCTGGAATTCCGAAATGTTCTGCAAGATGACCTCATGCCCCATACCATTCACTCGCCTTCGGACCTTATCCTCATATTGTTCAATGGATGATAATTGCTCACCTGAAAGCAAATATAATTTATTTCCCATTACATCCTGATCTATTGAACTCCGGACCTCCTGCTGCATTTGCATAGTAAAGACCTCCCACTCTTTAGGATGTAACTTGTCAATGGACCTCACCTGGGTATGAATGGTTGAAAAAAGTTCTAATACAAAAAGAGACGTCGTCATTAAGATCATTAAAGAAAAAAGCATTTCGATCATCGTAAAACCATCATTTTTTCGTAGCATCACAAATGGATTCATATTTACCAGATTCATCTTCATAACATACACACCCTTCAATCATCCCAGGGAAATCCCCATGGTCCCTCCATATCAATTCATAGGATTTTCTTCGGTAAATGATATCCTGTCCAACAGCTTGTATCTCCCCATCGATGAACGCCGTCAATCTTTCATATAATAAATGGTGGGCTTCTGTCCTTATGACAATATTTTTACGATGTGTCATCAACTCTTCAAGAATCGGTAAAATGGAAAGGACCACGAAAATACAAATGGAAAATGCGGCAATAATCTCAAGGTAGACGTAACCCTTACAATTTCTCAATCCTGAACCTCCCTTTACCGATATTGAGGACCAATTTGTACTTTCCTTTTAAAGTGTCAACCATCATCGTTCCAGCTTTTGAAGCATTTCCATACTGATTAAAATGAAAGCTGAACCCTAATGTTCCACTTAAAAACTGTATATCCTCTGGTATGCTTCTCTCTAGAAGAGTTCCCTCCTTATATGACGAAACACTATAAAACTTATTGGTATTATCAATATGGAGGTAAATCAAGCTCTCATGACTGATGGCATACTGTTGTGCGTAGAAAAGATCTTCATGGAATTGAGAAAGAAATAACCTGATTTCCATCCCTTTTGTGAAGCTTGGATATAAATTTGGGCTGATGGAAATCAGGAGTATAAAAATAACGAGGACAATAAGGGTTTCAGACAGGGTATACCCCCCATTGGAATGCCGTATATTCACTTTTCTCCTACTCAACGACCGTTACCTTTCCTTTGTTATCCAAACTAATAGCATTCCCATTAGGACAAGATGTCTGTTTGAGATAGCCTTGACTTTCCAATTCATCGATACTTGCGGGCAATTTAGCATTGTCGATCTCATATGCCTGAACCTGTGCTTGAGCCATCTTAACGAATGCTTCACACCCTTTAGACTGGATTGTAGATTGATTCTTCGTGATATTTGGGATTGTTATAATCAAAAGAATGGATATTACAAGTAAAACAATAAGCATCTCAATTAGTGTAAAACCTCGTTCATTCATCATTTTCTTCATCATATCATCCTGCCCTGAAACCATCTGACACCATTTGATTTCAGGGCAATTTCACCTCCTGAATGCAGTGCTAAACACTATATACCTTCGAGCAGAGAGAACATTGGCAGCAAAACCGCTAAATAAATGGAAACGATCAAAAGACCTATCAGTGAAAACATAAGAGGCTGAATGATTTTCAAGATTGCATTCATTCTCTCTTCAATTTTCTCGAGTAAAAAACGACTGTAATGATGCAGCTCTGCATCAAGTCTGCCGTATTTTTGACCATTTGCAGCAACCACCGGTAAGTTTCCATCGAAATAGGGGAGCTCCTGAAAGATCATTTCAAGCGATCTTCCCTCAGTCAGATCATCCTTGATGATGGAGCATAGTTTTTGGTAAAAAGGCTGTTGCTGGTTTTTAGAGAATAATTTGATGCTTTCGTTAATCGAAAGCCCTCCGGAAAGCAAACCGCTGAATTGGCTTGCAAAGAAGTAAGTTTCGTATAACTTGATGAAGGTCCCGAATATCGGAATGCCCATCAAAATCCGTCGCTGCCTTAATGGGCATAATCTATTGAACCAAAATCGTTTGAGCACATACAGGAATAGGAGCAAACCAAGCAATATGAAGGGGAGGACTGGGAGAATGAATGTAGAAGCTGACATTAATTTCAAGATTGCATTCTGATCGACATCCATCGTGAAATAGATTGCCTGAAATTTAGGAAGGAGAACACTCTGAAGTATATAAAAAACGATGCTTACAAAAACGACTAAGAATACGGGATAAACCATTAACTTTTTTACTTTATCCATATCCTCCGTTCTTTTCTTCCAATATTGCCCTCCTTCTATCAACGCCCGATCCAGATCGCCGTATTGCTCTCCATAAAATATATAACTTACAAGCTGCGGATGAAAATTAAGGTGAATTAGCACCTGGTGCAACGGATATCCATTCCTTAAATCCTTTATGGCCTGAGCGAAATCTTCCGCTTTCTTCTTCGATTCTTGGTATTCCAGAAAATGTAATGCGTCCGCCAAGGGATAACCATGACTTAATAATTCCCCTAGTTTCGAAATAAAGACCGCCTGTTCTTTTAGCTGCCATTTACTTTTTTGCTTCATCGTATACCAGCCGTTCATATTCCAGGGAATCCACATAGCCCATTGCAACCGCTTTTCCTATTTCATCCTTCAATTGGCGGTAGCTTACCGTACCCTTTCCTTTTTCATCCCCCATCATCCGAAGGACATTTGCCATGCTTTTTCCATAAAGCAATTCATACACACTTGCCCTTTTATTCCTGGCAGTCATTTGGCAAGCAATAGCACAGTCGCCTTTACATGGTACACAGCTTAATTCAACCAGCCGCTGTGCTGTCACGCCAATCAAACTCTGTTCAATTTCAAGCAGGCTGACACCAAATTCAAGTAACCTGGAGATAGCGCCCTGTGCATCCCTTGTATGCATGGTTGTAAGTATCAAATGACCGGTTAGTGCAGCACGAACTGCAATTTTGGCCGTTTCGGCATCCCTGACCTCCCCAACCATGATCACATCGGGATCATGCCTTAGCACAGCTTTTAGTCCGACAGAATAAGTAATGCCTGCCTTTTCATTGATTTGGACTTGCAGTACCTTTTCGGATACATTTTCAATGGGATCTTCAAGTGAAATGATATTTCGATTGATCATCTCATGGGCATGATGAAGTAGGGAATATAGTGTGGTGGTTTTTCCACTTCCGGTTGGACCGGTAAATATGAGCATGCCATGGGAATGCTTCAAAAGTGCAATCAATTTTTGAACGGTGTTTGGAAATAAGGATAACTGTTCTAGAGGAAGGATATTCTGTTGGGGTATTAAGCGGATGACCAAGCTTTCAAGATAGGCAGTGGGTAAAGTGGAAAGGCGGAGTCCAACCACTTGGTTAGCCAAATTGATGGTAATAGCACCACTCTGTGGCCTCCTTTTCTCGCCTATATCCATTGCGGCAAGGAACTTCAAATGGGCTATCAGCCTTTCAGCTTCAAAGAATGATATGGTTTCCTGAGGAACGAGCTTATTGTCTATCCTGAATTGGATGAGGGGCCCCTCCCTGCGAAAAAAAATGTGGATATCCGAAGCCGATGACCGTATGGCACTGGTAAGTATTTTTTCTGCGGTCTTTTCAATCGATATCAAAACATTCATCACCTCCTATGTTTCTTGTGGATGAATTCGACAATCCACGACAAATTCCTGCTTAAGAATAAAAAAATCCTCGAAAAAATTTCGAGAATCGATTTACATGCTCATTTTTAAATCAAGCCTTTGTGAAACCAAATTTCTTAATGCGTCCTCATTATGACCAATCACCAGTTTTTTCCCGTCGATGAGGATGGGTCTTCTTAATAACTTCGGTTCTTTTGTTAATAATTGGATGACATCAGAAAACATCATTTCGTCAATATTAACATGTAAGCTTTTGTAAGCTTCACTTCTTGTTGCTAAGACTTCATCAAGTCCTTCCGTTGTCAATTCAAGAATTCTTTTTAATTCTGCTTCTGTTGGAGTCTCTCTGAATAAATGTCGCTCATCGAAGGAAACATGATTGGCTTTTAACCATTTTTTTGTTTTTCGGCAAGATGTACAACTTGGGTACGAAAAGAAAGTTAACTGTTCCATACTAATCCTCCCCGTTCACATTTTGTATATATTTATAATCTTTATAATGATTGTATAACATTTGTATAATTATTGTACATCCATTTACCTTATAAGACCGTTTAAATTGTGAATTTTTTTTAAACTAAGGGGAGTTTGCCATATCTTTTATTCCATTTTTTTCTGCCTGCATTATAATGAACATAGTTAAACTATGGAACCGCAGGAGGAAATAATGGAACAAACGTTAAAAATAACAAACGTGTTAGCAGATCCCACCAGATATTATATATACCAACATATTGTGGACAATCATGGGGATGTATCCGTACAACAAATCGCCGATTCCTTTAAAATCCATCCAAATGTTGCCCGTCTACATTTGTCAAAACTTGAGGATGTGGATTTGTTGACATCGGATGCCCGTAAGACAGGGAAAGGCGGCCGCCCTAGCAGACTTTATCGTTTGTCTGATAAAGTCATTCAGCTTCATTTTCCATATAGGGACTATCAACTGCTTTCAAGGATTGCAATCCAGACGATGATGAAATTAGGGGAACAAGGAAAACAAGCTCTTTATGAAACGGGAAAAGTATTCGGAGAGGAATTGATCAATCAGCAACTAGCATTGAACTCAACGCCGATTGATAGACTTGCTTTTGCGGAAAGAGTCAACATGCTTAAAAATGCTGCCACCATTGCTGGGTTATCACCCGAAATACAAGCTAGCGAAGAAGAAAATAAAATATACTTTCGTATCTTCAATTGCCCATTTAAGGAAGTTACCGAAGTAGAGCCAGGTACAATCTGTTCCATGCACAATTCATTTTTAAAAGGTATGTTCGAAGCCTTGTTTGACAATGTCAATATTGTGGAATTAGAAAATATGATGTCTAATTGCACAACGTGCTCTTATCAGGCATCGGTTCTCACATAGAAACAAAAGGCATCCTTTACATTACCTTACAATTTCATTTATAATTATTTAGAATGTACACGACTAGACATAAGGAGGGATTCGGATGGAACGCATGTTCAGAGTATGTGGATTTTGGACAGGGATTATGGCAATTTTCTTTTATCTTGGCCATATGCATCAAACGTCTTTACTTTTCTTTGCACAAACCGGCTTTTTTGTACTTTTAAGTTATTTGAAATTATCTGAGCGCATGTATATTTATGTTTTCGGCGCCTATCTTACCGTTTTCTTTGCAGGATTTTCCTACTGGAGCGTATTTATGATGACTCCGGGTACTGCCCATTAAGAACAAGCAATATTACATAACCCATGAATTTTGAATTCATGGGTTTTTACCTGTCCTCATTCAGGAAGGATCCTTGCTTCTTCAGCCAAATTCTTCGATTGAAGCAACACTCTGAAATGTTCACTATATCCCCCTGGAAAGATTAGCCCCCGAATTGCACGGTTACGCTTCGCCGTCTCGGAAAATGGATCAGTCTCTTTGTGGTCCTTCAATTCCTCAAGGATCCCCGTTTTAAGCAGGAATTCATTTTGAATATAAAGCCCCTGATCAAAAAATCCCCTTCTTTTTCCAATTCCGATTAATGTGTCAAAATGGATATGTGTCGTCAAATCCATATCACCTGGATACATAAGTGCATCTTTAATCATTTCATGCTGATAATAGCCCCTCAAGCTCCCTTGAAGATGAGCTGGCTCCTTCCATTCCCTTTCGGTATAACCATAATCAATTGTAAGGAGAATACCCGATTCGATACGGGAAACGATCTTCTCATATTCCTGGACCATTTTTAGCGGAACTTCGTATCGTTGTTTTTCAATTAACGTGATAGCCCGATCTGTAAGGTAAGCGAGTATGTCAGGGTTGACCAATGGTTCCCTCACTTCCACCAAATCGCCTTCCTTTTCAGCGACGAATATCTCTACAAGGGCCCCCTCATACTTTTCAATGACATGTACAGGCAAAGCATCGAAAAGTTCGTTTGAAAAGACGATTCCATTTACATTCGTCCAATTTTCTAAACTGGCAGCAGAAACTGCCTGTTTGAACATCCCCACACGTTCTTGCTGAATCTTTCTGTGATACGGACTGCCATCCACAAGGATATAAGTCAGAGATTCCCATATCAGAGGTTCCGTTTCTTTAATGAAAACGAGGATATCATAAGCCAACTTACCGTCTCCTGCGCCTACTTCGATAATTCTTGGCGATACTCCGCACATTTTTATCAAATAAACGAACCATCTGGCCAGTGACCTCCCAAATGCATCCCCAACATTACCGGACGTATAAAAATCCCCTTTTGAGCCAATCTTCTTTTTTTGACGCACATAGTAGCCTATATTTGGTGTATACAAAACAGCATCCATATAATCATGATAGGAAATTCCCTTTTGGGGGCTGCTTGCAATCAATTCCTTCAAGTGATCTTTCAACACAATGCCTCCGTCTCTATTAATTCATACTATATATTTAAAGTTCATAAAATGTTCAATTTTTCATGACAACGTTCATAAAAGGTGCACCATTATCAATGAATGTTTCCCCTTTAAAATAGGCATTTTTCAAAGTAAGAAATATTCCACTCCCAGGAAGGCCCTTAAATTCCCGTGAGCCTTTTCATCACCCGCCATTCCCAAATCACGAAAAGAGACAAAATGTTTTTTATATTCAGTATAGTCCCGGAAATGATCCATTTCAATATTTTTACATTATAAGAACTTAAAATAAAACAGGTGCCATCTATGGCACCTGTAATAGTCATTATCTCAAAAAGGGATTGGTATTCTTTTCATCTAAAATGGTCGTGACAGGCCCATGACCGGGAAAAACGATGGCATCATCAGGAAGTGTCAGCAGCTTCGTATCAATGCTTTTCAACAGCACTGCCTCGCTTCCGCCTATTAAATCAGTTCTGCCAACGCTTCCCTGGAACAAGACGTCCCCTGAAAAGAAGAGACGTTCCTCCTTCACATAATACGAAACGCTCCCTGGAGAGTGTCCGGGGGTTTCGAATACTTCAAAAGTGAATCCACCAATAGTAAGTTCCTGCTCATTTGCCAGGATATGATCGGCAGGCTTCATTCGCATTGGATTTTCAGGGAACCAGTTTTGGGAACCATTCAAAGCGGGATCAAGCAGCCACTTAGCCTCTTTTTCGTGAATATATGCTGGGATCTCATAATAATCCCGAATAGCATCAAGGGCACCGATATGGTCAAAATGTGCATGCGTCAATAAAATCGCTAAAGGCTTTAATTTTTTTGTCTGTATGTACTGTATGATTTTCTGAGGCTCTTCACCCGGATCGAAAATGATGCAATCCTGTCCATTGGAAACTACATAACAATTCGTTTGCAGCGGTCCTAGAGGAATTTGTGTCCATTTCATTTCCATCACTCCAATATGATTTTCTATCTACATCTTACACCAATTCACGCACTAATGTTAATCCAGTTTACTCAAGTCATAGAAGTATCACCTTTTAAACCTCGACAAATAATTAAAAAAATATTAAGATATTAACAAATGCAATCTTTTCTACATATTTTTGGTAGTTGCTTTATTCTCTGGGTATATTATTAGAGATTAGGTATTCATTACGAAAAAGGGGGTTTTGATATGATATTAATGGTTGTTTTCGGACTTGTGGCTATCTTAGGGCTGGCAGCTGTATTTACCACATTAAAAAAGAGAAACTTCTTAGGATTCATTTTTGCAGCCGGCAGTGCAGTCGTGTTTGGCTGGTTCACTGTCATGACTGTCATCAACAGCGGTTTTCCTGTTGCCCATTAAAGAAAAAGCTCGCCATCCGGCGAGCTTTTGTTTTTAGGTCATTATGTTTGTTTGAACAATCTTTGTATTTGATGGGTTTTCATATCAATCATTTTCTCAAATTGATATCCATATAAGCAGAGGTTGCCATCAAGCGAACAGCTTAATGGTTCATTTTCCATGTCCTTCATCAATTCTTCTTGTGTGCCTTTTGCCCAATTAAATTTAGTTAAGGTAAACCTTCCCTCATATTGGTCTGCATCTTTTGATTCATTAGGAATAAACGTTATGAATTCCTTATTTTTTTCAATGATATCATAAGATGGAATCACCCAATCTGAAAAGCTTTTCAATAGTGGCACGGAAAAAGAGTGGATCGGCTTGTTTGTTGAATCATAAAAGGCATATGTACCCCGATCTTGTTTTTCTGTCTCCACTTGAATCGTCATCAGCGCTTGTTTCATTTTTTTAAAGTGAATGACATCGAGCATAAGGCTGTCCGCCCCGTCACCATTCAGCGCCTTTCTTTCTAAGGGAGCCGTCAAAGCAGGTTCTTCCTTATCCCAATCGAGAAACATCAATTCCTTTTCACTTGCCCATTGTGCAAAGGGCTGCGGAAAGTCCAATGTTTCCATCGTTTGATCATCTGGATTCAACACATAGCTGCTGTATGTCCAGTCTTCATAAAAACTCGATAAAAACAACATGCCATCTTGATATGAATTCCACTCATAAGCTAATTCATAAGCTGGGATTGAAACCGAATAAAGCGGATTTCCTGTTTTATCAAGTATTGTGATTGATGCTTTCCCCGAAGATGTGAAGGACGATACCAAAATATGCGTACCAGACGGACTGATTGATACTTCGGAAAACGCAAAAGCCGGCTGATAGAAAACGGAAGTATCATTCGTCTCCAAATTCCATGCCATCAACTGGGATATTTTACTACCATCCCGCTTCACAGAATATAAAATGGTTTTAGAATCCAGCCATCCATAAATGGCTTCGATTTTTTCCGTTTCTGCAGTCGGGACCTTTAAATTGCTTACTGAAGTTTCCAGTTTAGATTGGGAGTGTTCTTTTTCCGTATCATTTACGGGTTTACTAAGGTCCTTGGAAGGCTCACAAGCCGTGATAAGAAGGATAGTGGAGATAAATAATGGGATGAAACACAACATCTTACAGATGGAAAGCCGCATACAAAGTGCTGCTTTTGATACTTTAATCCCCACACACCTCCCACTTCAAAAATAAACGCCTGGCATATGTGAGCGAGACATTAGAAAGAGAGTAAGGATTACCAATCGAACCCTTACGACTTTCATTATAAAGTAAAAAAGAGAAAAAGTGGCGATTAATTACCTTGTATTTTTTTGGAAGTATATTAGAAAAATGTCATCACATATACAAGCCTGCCATCAAAATCTTAACGGTATCTTTATATATACCAGGTAAATGGGATAAGGGAAGTGGATTGATGCCTTTTCCCAGCTCAATTGTGAACCCGCCACGTTTAAATTCCTGAATGAACCAATCTTTATACCCAGCATGGCTGTCAATGTATTGAACCGCCCGATATCCGCTGCGCTCCTCAAACTCCCTTGCAACATTCGCTGCCTGTTCAGGTTCATGTCCCTCATATCCCCAATAGAATTCCTTTCCCTGTGTGTGAAGTGCTAGCACTCTTTCAAAATTCCGTCTTGTTGCCAGCTCCTTCATGGCCAATGCTTCTGGCTCTGATAAAGCGGTCTCTCCTGGATAATCCCTCGGAGCAGGGGCTTTAGGAATTTTTCTTTGCTTTTCAATCTCCCAATTGGCCGGATATTGATTATTCAGGTCTACACCACGGATATTGGCTTTCCAAGCATAAAAGGCAGGATTACCATTATTCATTTTTAATACATCAAATTTCCCCTCTGCCGCCTTCTCCCCCTTTAGGACTAGCTCGACTCCATCAGGATTCACCATTGGAACCATCGAAATAGTAACTTCCCGATAGAAAGGCATACAATCCATTCCGCATAATGTACGATCATTCGTTACTGCCAACAGCAAATCATTCAGCCATTTCATCAAGACCGCCGACGTGATCCATTCATTTGCATGAAATGAACCATTATAATGTATGAGCTTATCACCTTTACCGACCCTCACCTCATGAAGTTCTTTTCCTAATACACTCCTCCCAATCGATTCAACTTTTATGAAGGGATAATGAAAAGAAAGAATATCAAGGTCGTCAAGAAGTGTTTGATAATCATATGGCTTTTCGGTGACAAGCATGGGATGCATGACTCTGACGGGTACGGAAAATGGTTTTTGTTCACCTTGATTCAACAACAATATCGCATCGATTGGCAATTGAGACTGTAAAGCGATATCGGAAAAATCGATATCTAGCCGGGACTCTTCTTGAATAACGAACCCCGGTATTTGCACCTCCATGCCATTTGGCAAAATCCCTCCCGTAATGGAGGGATTTGCATCCTCAATCAAGACACGTGGAATTTGGAACAATTGACTATAATATGCCAAATCATCCCCGCTTCTGCTTACGACTTTCATTCAGCCTCCGCCCCTTTCATTGTTTAATCTTTATGAAACGAAAGGCCGAAAGATGTTCAGGAAGTCTCCCGTGTTTCAAATTGAATGGTGATCCTCCTTTAATGGTGCCGATTCTCCTCACAAAAACAAAAAAACCTGGATTAGCCAGGTTTCCATTTTCAACGTTGCTCATAAAATCGAAGCAAGTCGCCATATATTATTTTATCGGAGTAATTAAGTTCCTGCTTCGCCTTTTCTAAATACTTCTCACATGGACTCTTGTCCGTCGCCGTTCCGGTCTTTTTATCATAGCAGGTATCCATCGTATACAGATGATCCTTCGTGATGAAGCTGCTATCGCGAAGAACGGTGAATTCTATTTTCTCTTCGGAAAATAAATCTTTGCCGAATTCGATATAATCATCATTTTCAACGCCCAATAAATGCAGGAGTGTCGGCCTTACATCAATTTGGCCGGAAACGGTGGAAATCGTTTTTCCCTTCTGTCCGGGGACATGTATGATCAGCGGGACACGCTGAAGTTGGATGGATTCGAACGGCGTGATTTCCTTACCCAGGAACTGGCTCATGGCAGAGTTATGATTTTCCGAAATACCATAATGATCCCCATATAGTACAATAATCGAATTCTCATATATTCCATCACGTTTCAAATCGCCGATAAATCGTTCCAAGGCTTCGTCCGTATAACGTACGGTCGGAAAATACCGATTCAAGGTTTTGGAATTTGAATCGTATGGTTCCAATGATCGGTCTGCTTCATTCAAAGTGAATGGGAAATGATTGGTTAACGTTATGAATTTGGCATAAAAAGGCTCCGGCATCCCCTTCAAGTGAGCAATTGATTGCTTGAAGAACGATTTATCATTCAAACCCCAATTGATGGAATTCCTTTCAGAGACCTTGTATTCATCACTATCATAAAACCGCTGGTACCCAAGAGAATCGTACATCATGTCACGATTCCAAAAGCTTTTATTATTGGCATGCAAGGAAGCCGTATAGTAACCTTTTTCCGTTAAGATTTCGGGGGTGGCTTTGTATTCATTTTGGGAATGCGTGAAAAATACTGCACCTCTACCTAGAGGATAAAGGGAATTCTCAATAATGAATTCTGAATCAGATGTTTTCCCCTGGCCAGTTTGGTGATAAAAGTTATTGAAATAATAGCTCTCTTTAATGAATTCATTCAGAAAAGGAGTGATTTCTTCCCCGTTCACTGTTTTATTGATGACAAAGCTTTGAGTGGATTCCAATGATACAAGAATCACATTTTTGCCTTTTGCCAGACCATATAGATCATCATTAACCGCTTTTTGATTGGAACGGATATAATTTTCAATTTCCGCCAATTCACTGCCATCCGCAAGGGCGCGTTGAGCTGATGATTTCGTCTGTAATATTGCATCATAGAGATGATAATGGTACGTACCAATATTCTTAACGAAGATTTCGCGGTCAAACGTTCTTGTCAGGAGTTCAGGACGCTCCGCTTCCGCTAAAGCTAAATTAAAGAATGTCACTCCCAAAGTCATTAACACTAAGAATTTACGATCCTGTGGATTGTATGAACGATCGTGGAATATTTTCGGTTTGTATTTGACCAAAAGCATCAAGAAAAGAATATCGGCAAAATACAAAAGGTCACTCAGATTGATCAATTCATGTACACTGCTTCCAAGGTCGCTCATATTGCTCGTTTGAAAAAGAACGGGAATGGTTAAAAAGTCATTGAAAAAGCGAAAAAAAACAAGGTTGGCAAACAGGACAAGGGTGATGAAAAAACTCATGATCAATAAGTATGCTGTCCGCCTTTTTTCTTTTAAAAATATATTTACGCTAAGAGTAAGTAATAGGAAACTGACCGGATTGATGAATAATATGAACTCCTGGACCCAATTTTCAATATCTATCTCAAAACTCGTTTTATAAGCAATGTATGTTTTAAGCCAAAGCGATATTAATAGGACCCAAAACAATGAGTATCCTTGATTTTTGAAGACCCTTTTCACTCCTGGTCCCTCCTCATTGAAGAAGCGCTGGCGCTATGAACCAGAGCGTTTCAATCATGGGTCATGGTTCTTCTCTCCCGCAATGCAAAATCAGGAACGATTGGACCTGCCCCTTAAAGTTGTTAAACTGTCTGAAAATTACATCTACTTTTCTTATACCCCTGTTTGCCACAGGGGCAACGGATCAAGTATTCAATTGGCTTTTGATAAGCCAGGCTGCACCTATTACCCCTGCATCATTGCCTAGTGTTGCCAGGCTGATTTTCGTTGATTTACTAACCCGTTTGAATGCATACTTTCCAAAGGCAGAACGGACAGTATCAAGCAGAATGTCCCCCGCTTGTGAAACGCCCCCGCCAATGACGATTTTATCTGGATTCATCACATTCCCAACATGTGATAGTGCTAACCCTAGGTAATTGCCTACCTTATCTACCACAGCCGTGGACAAAGGATCACCTGCTGCAGCGCATTGGAATAACAATTTGGAAGTAACCACATTTCCCTCGTCGACTTTCTGCTGAAGCATTGACCTTTCATCGGCATTATTCAAGGCCTCTAAAGCCATACGGACGATTCCCGTTGCTGAAGCGACCGTTTCCAAACAACCTGTCTTGCCGCAATTGCACGGCGCCCCGCCGTCTGTTATGACCGTTATATGGCCCACTTCTCCAGCAGCACCACTAATACCATGGACAATTTGCCCATTATGGATGATCCCGCCGCCTACACCCGTACCTAAAGTGACACAAACGAGGTCTTTGGCGCCATTACCCGCACCTTTCCACATTTCTCCCAAAGCTGCCATATTGGCATCATTATCGATCACCGCAGGGAGAGATGTCTCCACTTCCAATAAATCTTTTAAAGGATAATCTTTCCAGCCTAGATTGACGGCTTCATATATGGAACCACTTACAAAATTCACAGGGCCGGGGGCACCCATTCCTATCCCAACTATCTTACTCTTCGGTTCATTAAGTTCCACGAGCTTCGCATCAATCGCTTTTGCTATGTTAATCGTAATGAATTTGCCCTTTTCGGAGATGTCCGTGCTGATTTCCCATTTATGAATAATCTCTCCGTATGAATTGATCAGAGCCAGTTTGGTAGTTGTACCGCCTAAATCTACACCCATCAGCCACTTTTCCATCATTCTCACCTTTTTTATCATTTTTTTTCTTTTTTTCCCTTTCAAGAGACAATTGCTGCCTAATTAAAAGGATTGCCATTTGATAATCTTTCGTATCCATCATCTGCATACGGTGGATTTCCCTGATTTCAGCTTCCATCAGTTCAAGCTCGGCTAGCCGATCACCAATATAAATAAATGTACCGAATCTTTTCAAGTATTGTTGAAGATCATAATATGTTTTCATAGTTAGCCTCTTTAGTCTTTTATATAGGAAAGTATATCGAATCAGCCTCTTTACAACAAGCGTCCATTTCCTCTTTTGATAATTTTACCCATCCCCCTCATACATGTCCAACTCTATTCATATGATGAAATATCAAGAATGTGAACGCCTAATGAGGACTCTCTCGATTTGATTTAAAAATTTGGAACAACTTAATATTTTTTAAAATCATTCATCGTACGTGAAAACGGAGGGGAAAAATGAAACTACAATTGAAGTATACCGTCTTTTTAGTCTTAACCACCATTTTTGTCATCCTTTACTTTTCAAATAATAGACAGGCAGAGGAAACCATTATTTTTTTCCCCATCGATTCCTCGCTCCATTTTGAACATGCTTCCACCCACCTTACACCGAAGGGTACCGGGGGTTCCACCTATTCCATCACTTGGAAGGTGAATTCTGCGTTGGACCAGCCTGCTTATTTACGTCAGGACGTATCGCTCTTATACAAAAATGGAAAATTGGCCGGAGCTTTAAAAAATTGGCGGCAAAATAAACAAGAACTCTCTCAAAAAGCGGAATCTAAAGAAAGGGAGAGCGGGCGTTACGAAGCGGTAACTTTTCATTATGCCGAGGTTCATCCGGCTGACACAATTTTCACCAGTGCACAGCAGCTCAGTAAAGATAAACTTTATACAGTAACGTCACCAGCTTTTCAATATTTCCATCGTCCCCTTTCAGAAGAACAGATTCAATGGAAAAAAACGCTGGACGGTTTGACTGATCAAACGGTTCAAAATGGTTTGGAGAAAGCAGGTCAAGCATTTCAAGTTAATCTGGATCAGTACAATTTCATCTCATTGACGGACCTGCCCTCAAAAAAAAATCAATGGCTTTCCGCCTTCCCCCAATTCAAACGGGAAGAAATTGTGGGAAAGCTATGGGAGGGGCTTTATAAAAATTATGTGTTAGGAATTAAAAAGGAGGATGGATCCACTGTGAGTCCACAAGGAAGCACCATCCCCCAATTGCTTATGGCGAAGAATCAGGGTGAAATACTTGTCTTGTTTACCCTGAAAGACGGTACCCCAATCATGCTACGTCAAAAGTTATAATCGCTTTTCAATTTCTGCCAACAGTTTAATATATGACTTTTTATCCGGGGCTAGCTCAATAGCCTTTTCAGCTTGCTCCTTAGCTTGGTCGAATGATTCGAGCTTCATGTAGACTAAGGCCAGATTGTAATGCGCTCCATGCAAATCCGGATTACTTTCAATCGCTTTTTCATAATAATCCCTTGCTTTGTATAAGTCGTCTTTATCAAAAGATAAATTCCCAAGCATAAAAAGCGATAGTGGTGCATCTGGGTTTTGATCCACATAATTGAATAACATCTCTTCTGCTTTATCTTCTTCTGCATCATCAATGTACTTTTGGGCTAGCATGGCCATGGTATTATCATCTATAGCTGCATCGCTCTGATGTTTAAAACCAAATTGAAGCATGCCATAGGTCAGTATCGCAGTTCCTATTAAAAAAGCCAGCTGCCGAAAGAGATTCCTGGTTTTTGGCAGATGGACCACTCCAGCAGCCAAGAACCCGCCAACCAACCCTCCGATATGCCCTGCATTGTCGATTCCCGAAACGGTGAAACCATATATCAGGTTAATGATAATTAACGCGATCACCGTTGAGCCCATCGAGCGCATGAATAATTTTGGATAGACGATGCCAAAGTACAGAAGGGCCCCAAAACAGCCAAAAATGGCGCCGCTCGCCCCTGCCGAAAGATTCGGGGTCATGATGAAGCTGCCTAGAGTTCCGGCGAAACCTGCGAATATATAGATAAAAAGGAACCTGGCATTACCGTAAATCCTTTCTACTTCAGCACCGATCAAATACAATGAAAATGTATTCATCAGTAAATGAATGAACCCAATATGGATGATCATCGGTGTAAAGAACCGCCACCATTCCCCTTGTATGATATAAGGGGAATATTTAGCGCCAAACTCAATCAAAGTCTTGGAGTTGGTGCTGCCTCCATTAAACTCCATCAAGATGAACATAGCTATTTGTATCGCTATGAATATATATGTAAAGAATGGCTTATTTGCATTTTGAAATACTTTCTGCTCAGCCTTAGCCTTTTTGACTGACTCCGAGATGGCGTCTTTCTTTACTGCGAGAACCTTTTCCTCATCTATTTCATTTTCTTTAAGAACTTGAATTGAAAGTGGTTTTTTCAAAACATGCTCAAGGTTTTGCAACGAATCATGAAATGTTTCACAAGTAAGAATAAACGTGTTAACATTCGTTTTTTTAAAGGAAGCCACCTGTAAACTAAAGTCATGATCATCGACCGGGGCAAATTTACTAACATAGATACTTAGTATGTCTATGGGCTTTTTGTATAATTTCCTCCTGATTCTTTCCCCATTCTGCAGTGTTCGGTCGATATCACGTTTCAGCCAATTAGCCCAATCCAAATCATGTCGAATGAGCCTGATGACTGGAAACTCCTTATTCTTATCGCTCTCAAGCCAAATCTCCTGATGGTTTTCCGTGACAGTGATCATTCGATAATCATAATGGGCCGACAATTCCCTTATGGTTTCCCAAAACAAATAATCCTCTTTAAATCCCAATGCCTTCCCCACTTTCCAATGAATCTTAAGCTTCTAAAATTCCTGTTTCTATAATTAAAACTATAGACGAAATGATGAAAAAAGTAAAAAGGAGACTGTTTTCCCCTCCACTCTCCCCCTCCTTATAAAAAAAGGAACCCTTGAGAGGTTCCTTTTTAAGATGCCGGCATCATCATTTGGTCTGACTGAACATGCTTTGCATCATTTTATCCCTGAACATTGGCATATCCAAGGACTTAGTCACTAGAAATCTTCTCAGTATGCCGTTTGAAAGCACAGCATTTATCAGGCGGTACCGGTTTTGATAACCTGCATAAACCACTAAACCAACCAAGAAGATTTGAATAATTAATCGAAGCATAACAATCCCTCCTAGCATTAGTTTGATACAGGAAAGGATTTTTATGAGCTAAAAGTGATAATTAATAATTTTCTTCTTCTAATGGGCGTACGTGCGTAAAATCCTGGAAGGGGTAATGAGTTTGCTTACCGCTATATCATGAACCTCTATCGGGAGTTCATCCAAAAATTGAAGGTCGTATGCAAGGGCCATTGTAGCACCTCGGTAATATGAGAGGAAGCGGTCATAATAGCCACCCCCAAAGCCTAGGCGATACCCTTCTTTGGTAAAGGCAAGACCGGGTACGATCAATACGTCCAATTCCTCTTTGAGAGCCTTAGCAGTTTCAGCCACTGGTTCAAGCAATCCATAATAAACAGACTCCAGCTGATTGAAGGAGGAAATCTTTTTGAATTCCATTGTCTTTTTTTCAGGGTCACACTTGGGCACTGCCACTTCTTTCCCTTCACTCCATGCTTGTTCAATGATCCGTACCGTTGGAACTTCAGGTGGGATGGAGATGGTGATGCCAATGGTTTTAGCTTTTTTCCATTCCTCCAGTGAAAATAAGTTTTCAGCGATTCTGCTCGATAGTTCTTCATGTTCCACTTTGGTCAGTTCCATTAAACGGGACCTAACTTCTTTGCGGAGCTTATTCTTGTTTTCTCTCATCTCTTCCGACTCCTTTAGTCTACTTCTATTATTATCTCATAATATTTGTTCAATTACGAAAATACGAAGCGGGAAGTTGCCTAATCATTAGTACATTCTGAAAATATTCACTAAATGGGCAACGGACCCTAAAGGAAAGATAGAAAGAAGGTATTAAAAAAATGCAAAAAAAAAACAACAGGAAAAATCCTGTTGCTTACTTTGTTTCACGGTGAGTCGTGCTGCGTTTTTCTCTTGAGCAGTATTTTTTAAGCTCAAGACGGTCTGGATTGTTACGTTTATTTTTTTTAGAAATATAGTTACGGTCTCCACATTCAGTGCAAGCTAATGTAATATTTACGCGCATTGTGTATTTCCCTCCAAACATATTGACTTTTTCACATAGGACTTTTCTATAATATCATTATTCAATGCGAATTGCTAGTATGTTTTTTGGGAAAACCAACATTAACTTTTTTTAATTTTAATTGTTCACGTTTTGCATCGTCAGAAGAAGTTGATTATTTATGACTTTCGCTTCTTCTTTCGTTTCAGCATGAATGACCCAAGCCACAGCTTCTATACATTCCTTAGGTAAGATTTCCGTCTCTAATGTAAACACGCTGGTAACTTCCCCTTTGGCAAGCGGTGAATAAGCCAGGAGCCCTTCTTTCAGTGATTTGAAGCATCCCTCTTGATAAAGGCTTCCCTTACCTTGGATGCAATATTGAGAGATGCTTTTCCCTTTCACCAATCCACCCAGTAAGGCAATCGATTGAGGTGCTACATGTAAAATCGCCCTTTCATTCGGGCTGTAAAAAGCCACCGCCTGTCTTTCGAAAGCGTTTTCATAGTGAAAAAACACTTTAGGACGCTTAGTCTCAAATGAAGTATTCCTAATCGTGAACTTCGAAAAGGTCACCTGACCCTGGGTATAAGTTTGCGAAAGTGTCCGGATCTCTCCATTAGGATGACTCATCATGTCTTCCTCAGGATACCAATCAAAACTCTCATCCATCCATAACCCAGCCTTTAATCCCTTACGATATAGATCCTGGTTATCCTGCGGCATATATGCGAATAGCGAATTCATATAATCATCCCTTCCCCTTTTTTATCCTTATATAACTTATCATTAGGCGCTGACAGTGAAACTTTCCACTTAGAATCTGCACACCATTTTCTTATCTTATAGGTTCGCTGATTTTTAACTATTCATAATATTTCGTCTTTTCTTTTTATTCTATCTTTATGTTAGCACTGAATTGGCTGATGGACAATAAACACTTTTTGTCGAATTTTATGTAAGTTATCTTTTAAAGGTTTTTTTCCCGTTTTCATGCCTGAATTTTTTTCTTCATCGATAGTCATGAGGCTTTTCGACAATAATTTGAAACCAAACAGACAATTAATGTAGTTTATTGCCATTTGCAAGATATAAAAATATGAAAATCTCCAATTTTTTAAAAATATGTGTAAAATATAAGTATATGTCGAAAATTATCTTCTGAGGTGTAAACATGGAAATCCTTATAATCCTTCTTTTTTCATTAGCGATCATCATTCTTATCATTTCCTTTATCAGTAAAGATAAAGTTGCCAAATTAGAAGAAGATTTAGAGCAGATGACCATAACCTATATGCAGGATATCTACCAATTAAAGAAGAAAGTGAAAATTCTTGAAGAGGAATTCATTATCCAGGATGACCCGATTCCTCCTTTAAAGACTAAATCACCTGTTACTTCCAATGATATCGAACCCATTCATGAAATTCTAAAAAGCCAGGTTCTATCCTTATATAGCCAAGGTCTTTCTTTGGACCAAATCGCAAAACAATCCTCTTTAACAAAGGAACAAACCATCTCAGTGATCAAGCAACAAAGATTGCGGGTGAATAAAGATGAATAAAGCAAGACTGCAAGGCCTTTCCGCCGGTATCATCCTTACAACAACAATCTTTACAGGATTTTATTACGGTACCGGAATAATCGATGGTACCACTCCGACTACGGAGGAAGCTAAGGAATTGCTAGAGAATGAGGGATTTGTCGTTTCACTTCCTATCGAGGAAGCTAAAAGAACTGTCCATCAGTCAAAGGATGCGGATAAAGAAATAAAGGAGAAAGAAGCTTCAAAAAAAGATCACTCCATCGTCTCCTATACAATGGAAGTGAAAGCGAATATGACCACAAGCGAAATTGCCAATAGGCTTTCAAAGGAAAAGGTCATCGATGATGCTGCAGGATTTGAAGCTTATATGAATGAACATGATTTCGCAAAAAAAGTTCAAATCGGTGAGTTTGTGGTTACGAATAATATGACATATAGACAATTGGCCCACACTTTGACACATTAATGAATAAGAGAGACTTTTAAATGGACGATGTCCGAGAAAAAGCCTCTCTTTATTTCAATTAGGATTGGGTTCATTCATTCCTGCTGACATATCTCCCTCTTACTAGGAAATAAATATTCTCTGCGATATTCGTTGTATGATCAGCCGTTCTTTCTAAATATCGGGCAATTAAGGAAAGCTGTGTGATCTGCTGAATGTTTTTTTCATCTGAAAGCCGAAGGAGACCTCGAATCATCTCTCCATAAAAGCGATCGACCTCATCATCCATTTCAATGATTTCTCTTGAAAGTACAACATCTTCCTTCTCAAATGCTTCTATCGAAAGTTCAATCATCTTTAGGGTAATATCATGCATCTGCTTTAAAGGTGTTAAAGGCAGAATAAATGGCTGGTCACCGATTCGGATGGCCGATTTAGCGATATTGACCCCAAAGTCCGCCATCCGTTCAATATCTGAAGCTATTTTTATGGCAGCGATGATACGCCGTAAATCAATCGCAACTGGCTGTTGCTTAGCAATCAGTAAAATAGCAAAGTCATTAATTTCCTCTTCCAGCAAATCAGCTATTGTATCATCATCAATAACTTCAAGAGCCTCTTCAACATTCTTGTTTTCCAGTGCGGTAAATGATTTTGAAATGGCGCCGGAAGCTAAATTGGCCAGTTCCACGATTTTTCCTTGTAACTCTTTCAATTGAAGCTCGAAATTTTCACGAACGATCATTATCGCATCTCCCTTTCTCTTTAACCGAAGCGTCCGGTAATGTAATCTTCTGTTCTTTTATCATTCGGATTAGAGAAGATGGTATTGGTATCAGAGTATTCGATGACTTCTCCATTTAAAAAGAAGGCTGTTCTATCAGAGATACGTGCTGCCTGCTGCATGTTATGGGTAACGATTATGATGCTGAATTCCTTTTTCATTTCTTGGACCAATTCTTCTATTTTCAAAGTGGAAATCGGATCAAGAGCAGAAGTCGGTTCATCCATTAAAATGACATCCGGCTCGATTGCCAAACATCTGGCGATACAAAGTCGCTGTTGCTGTCCACCTGAAAGTCCATATGCATTTTCATGAAGGCGGTCTTTCACTTCATTCCAAATCGCTGCACCTTTTAAACTTTTTTCAACGATTTCATCAAGGATTTTTTTATTTTTGATACCATGGATCCTTGGTCCGTATACAACATTTTCATAAATTGATTTAGGAAAGGGATTAGGCTTTTGAAAGACCATCCCCACCTGTGTCCTTAAATCTTCCACCTTATAGGACTGATCGAGGATATTCCTGTTCCTATATTTAATCTGACCTGTCGTTTTAACATCCGGAACCAGTTCAATCATTCGGTTCAATGTTTTGATGTAGGTGGATTTCCCACATCCTGAAGGCCCGATGATGGCAGTCACTTCATTTTGATGCATATCAAGATTAATATTTTTCAAAGCATGGTTTTCTCCGTACCATAAATTGAGATTGGACGTTTCATACACCTTTTCCGTCAAGACACCGGACTCGACATTTTTGATCCCGATTGCCGGTGACTTTTTTTCTCTCGTTAAGGTCATATTCATGCTTCCTTCCTCCCATCAATATCTTTTCTGGAATTTATTCCTAATTAAAACCGCTATTGAATTCATGAAAATCAACAGGAAGAGCAAAACGATGATTCCCGCTGCAGCAACCTGCTGGAATTCCTCCTGTGGACGAGATGTCCAATTATAGATTTGCATTGGCAGCACTGTAAATGTATCCATGACCGTTTGAGGCAAAAAGGCGATGAACATCGGTATGCCAACCACCACCAATGGCGCCGTTTCACCGATTGCCCGCGACAAGGCAAGTATTCCACCAGTTAAAATGCCAGGTATAGCAGCCGGTAGGACCACTTTCAATATTGTCTGCCACTTTGTTGCACCCATTCCAAATGAAGCTTCCCTTAAATCACGAGGTACGGCACGTATGGCCTCTTGGGCAGCTACTATGATGACCGGGAGAACGAGAAGACTCATGGTCAAGCCTGCTGCCAATATGGACCGGTCCAAGGCTAGCGCCCGGACGAAAACCGTTAAGCCCAGCAGTCCAAATACAATTGACGGGACACCTGCCAGATTGGAAATATTCACTTTGATAAAAGTGGTGATCCAATTCTTTCTGGCATATTCCTCTAAATAAATCGCCGTTCCGACACCAAGCAGCAGGGAAACTGGAGCCACGACTACCATCAACCATATTGAACCGATTAGAGCTGCTTTTATACCAGCGTCCTCTGGTTTCCTGGAAGCGAAATTCTGAAGGAAATCCCCATTCAGATGACCAATTCCTTGAGTGAATATCCGATAAAATAAGATGGCCAATACAATGAGGCCAACCAATGTTGCCAAGAAGAATAATCCTTTACAAATCGTGTTAACAGCCAGCCTAACGGGCATTTTTTTTGCAACATGACTTTTGTTTATCAGTTTCATGTCTTAATATTCCTCCCTGAACTTGCGAGAGATGAACTGCGCCAGTAAATTCATGACAAGCGTAAAGACGAACAGTGTCATTCCAACCGCATATATGCTGTAGTAAATCGTTGTCCCATACCCTGCATCCCCCGAACTGACCTGTACGATATAGGCGGTCATCGTTTGGATCGATGAAGTGACATCCATGCTCATATTTGGAGTCGAGCCACCTGCAACACTCACAATCATGGTCTCCCCGATCGCTCTGGATAGAGCAAGAACGATGGATGCCACAATTCCTGAAATGGCTGCTGGCAATACCACTTTAATTGTCGTTTCAAGTTTCGTTGCCCCTAAAGCATATGCACCTTCGCGAATCGACTTCGGCACTGATACAAGGGCATCTTCCGACAAAGAGGCTATCATCGGCATGATCATGATACCTACAACGATCCCAGGACTTAAGGCATTGAACATATCAAGGGAAGGAAATAAATCCCGCAAAACCGGTGTTACAAAAGTTAAGGCAAAGAAGCCGTAAACGATAGTAGGAATCCCAGCTAAAACTTCTAAAATCGGCTTGATGATTCTCCGCGTATTCTCTGATGCATATTCACTCAAGAAAATGGCTGTTGCAAGCCCTACTGGAACTGCAACCACCGCTGCTATCACTGTTATCTTCAATGTTCCAACGACAAGGGGCATAATCCCATACGAAGGGGTGGATGCAAATGGCAGCCATTTAGCCTCTGTAAAAAATTCGACGATGGAAACTCTGTCAAAGAAGATGAATGTCTCAAATATAAGCGTCAGGATAATCCCGATTGTAGTAAAAACAGAAATTGCCGCAGTAAAGAACAATAGCTTAGGTATGATTTTTTCTATATTTATTTTTTTCTTCCTTTTCTTTTCCAGGATCATTTGCTGTACAGAATAGCTTTCTGTTTTTCTCAGTTCCAACTTGCATCCTCCATTTCAGACACGCAATATTTGGATTTACAAGCTGTTACCCCCGCCTTAAACGAGTCAAGACGGGATTTCAGTAGCCTGTAATATCGATTATTTTTCAAGTTCTTTCAATTTATCAAGATCTTTCTTGTACTCTTCTTCCGGTAGGCTGATATAACCCACTTCTTCAGCAAGCTCTCCAGCATTTTCAATGACGAATTGAGTATAATCTGCCACTTGTTCTTTTTCAGCTACCGACTTATTAGCTACATATGTGTATAGCGGACGTGACAATGGGGCATACTCCCCACTTTTAATTGTTTCATGTGTTGGCTCAACAGCACCTTTGCCGTTGTCGATGGAAACGATCTTTAACTTATCTTTATTTTCTGCATAGTAGGCATAACCGAAGAACCCAATCGCATTTTTATCACCTTCTACACCCTGTACAAGAACATTATCATCTTCTGAAAGCGTAGCATTTTCCACCATTGGTTTTTCGTTAAGGATCACTTCATTGAAATAATCATATGTGCCTGAATCTGTTCCCGGAGAGTAGAATTTTATTTCTTCATTCGGCCATTCGGGACGTATATCAGACCATTTCTTCACCTTGCCATTATCAACCCACAGTTTTTGGAGTTCTTCAACTGTTAGTGAATCGATGAAATCATTATCTTTATTGGCGACGATTGAAATCCCGTCAAATGCCAATTTCAACTCTGTATATTTAACTCCCTTTTTATCAAGCATCGTACTTTCTTCTTCCTTGACAGGGCGGGATGCATTGCTTAAATCCGTCTCACCAGCGATGAATTTCTTAAATCCTCCGCCTGTTCCTGATGATCCAACTGATACTTTTACATCAGGTTGTTTAGCCATATATTCTTCTGCAACTGCCTCCATGATTGGAAAGACCGTTGAGGAACCATCCGTAATCACTTCTCCCTGCAGTTTGCCTGATCCTTTTCCTTCACTGCTGCTTGTCTTAGTATCATCGGATCCACAACCCGCCGCAACTGCAATTACTCCACCCATCATTACAGTCATTGCCATACCCTTGAAACGTCTCATTTGTAAATCCCCCTAAGAATTTTATATGAATATTTTGTCCTACAAACACATCATACTTTTATACTGTGAACCCCATTTGAAGCAAATGTAAATATTCAGTAAATTATTGTGTACGAATTGTAAAGATGCCAAAACTGGATTCATCGCGACCTAAAAAAAACACGTTTTCGGTTTTACCCAAAAACGTGTTTTTAGCCTTTTTATTCATTTTCCTGGCTTTTTCTAACTTCAGCCTGGTCTTTTTGAACGTCTTTACCATTCTCCACTTTCAAATCAGTCGAGGTTTCAGTATTTTCCTTTTTAGCCCGTTCTTTTTTCAGTTTGAAATAAGTATCCATGATTTCTTCACCTATTTCTTTGCTCATACTGTGGCCCGTATGTCCTTGATATGCCCACGGAACAACGACAGCAAAAGCAACCTCCGGATTTTTAGCAGGTGCATAACCGACAAGCGTGATGTTCATCGTTTTTTGAGGCTCGCTATAATCCGTTCGGTTCGGACCATCATAGAACGCTTGCGCCGTTCCAGTTTTAGCCGCTACCGTATATGGTTTATGACCAAAATACGTATATGCTGTTCCGCCTTGTTCCATCGTTACTTTCTCGAAACCGCTCTGCACACGCTTTATCCAATCTTCCTTCATATCCAGACGATTCATGACTGTCGGTGAAATGTCTTCGTCGACAGGACCCAATTCTTCGTTATTATCAACCGGTTCGCGAATTTCCTTAACCATATGCGGCTTCATGCGATTTCCACCATTCGCAATGGCTGAAACATATTGCACGAGCTGCATTGGTGTATACGTATCATACTGTCCGATTGCAAGGTCAAGCAGCTTACCAGGAGATGTTTCGGAACCTTTGAATCCGCTCATTTCATTCGGCAAATCAATCCCAGTTCGTGTACCCAAGCCAAACTGGGCAAATGAATTCCGCATGGTTGAAAAGGCACCGGAACTAATATTCAATGGCTCATTCGGGACATATTTCGCACCGGCAATATTAATCGCCGTCCTGAACATATAAACGTTCGAGGATACTTTTAAGGCAGTCAAATCATTAATGTTCCCGAAGTTACTATATGATCCTTTTTCTGGTGTACCTTTGATTTTCAGCTTCGTATCATAAAAGTACGTACCCGGCTGGATCGCACCTTGCTGATAACCAGTTAAAACAGTTGCACCTTTTACGGAAGAACCCATCGTATAGGAAGTCGTGATATTTCCTAATGCAAAGTCCTCTATGGAAGATTTCCCTGTTTTCGGATCCTTCTCATATTTCTTACCAGCCATCGTTAAAACTTCCCCTGTATTGGGATCCATCATGACGACAAAGGCCCTATCCAAGAACTTGGTGTTACCCAATTTCTTCTTGGCAATCAATTGCTTTTCAATGATTTTCTCTGTTGCTAGCTGTAAATCCATATCGATTGTCAATATAAGATCTTTTCCGCGCTGGCCTTCAGTAATCACTTCTGAATCGACTATATTTCCTGATTTATCGGTCACATTCCTTACTTTTGCTTTCTGCCCTTGGAGGATATCTTCATATTGCTGCTCGATATAGCTCTTTCCTACACGGTCATTCCGGCTGTAATCACGTGCCAGGTAATAGTCCAGACTTTCACTAGGCAATCCTTCTTCAGACGAAGAAACTTTACCCAATACAGATTTAAGGGTTTTATTATACGTATAAAAACGATCCCAATCCGTTGATATATCGACCCCAGGAAGCGAATCAAGGTTTTCGCTCACCCTGGCGAATTCTTCCTTCGTCACTTTTTTGTTTTTCACAATCTGTGGAGTAAGCGCATATCCGCTAGCGAATTCCCTGTATATGGCAAGGGTTTCCATATCCTTTTTCGAAAGCTTTGCTTCTTCCTCCGTAATCCTTTTGAGCTGAAGCTTATACAAATCACTCTCTTCCAGCTCGCCCTCTTCGACCTTTTTTCTCTCTTTATCAGTAATTTTTTTGGCGGCCAACTTTGGATTATTCAAAATCCAAAAATCCTTTTTATCACGCTCAGTCACTTTATTCGTATCTTTATCGATCAACTTCGCGAGTTTCTCAGCCGTTTCCACCATTTCTGTTTGTTTCGTACCTTGCTTTCGTGTATATGTAATTGCATCCAGTGGTTGGTTGTCGACCATCAGTTTTAAATTCCGGTCATACATTTTTCCACGGGGCACCGAATTATTCACGGTCACTTCCTCTGTTTTTTCAATCTCACGCCGGTAATCATCACCATAAACAATCTGTACAACACCCAAGCGTAAAATGAGAACGGAAAACAAAACAAATACTAAAAAGAAAAGAATATTCAATCTGAAAGGCACATGCGTCTTTTTCTTTTTCTTTTTATTCACACTAAGCCACACATCCTTTTTACATAGTCATAATAGTCCTTTCCTATTCTATAGAACATTTATATTTTTTTCTACCTTAGTGTTCTAGAAATATTAAACATCTAACGAACATTACACAAAAAGTGACTTACGGCTCATAATACCTAAACCGTAAGTCATGGATATTGAAAAGAGGCCTTTATGGCCTCTTTTCAATCTTGGTCAATGATATCGATTTTTCGTACAAACCAATATATGGCCGTATGCCCTGCCCCGACGATTAACAGATAAATCGGAAGCATTTGCTTTAGGTCGAAAAACATGACCGAAAGAATGAATCCTGATATGGATACTATCCTTCCAAAATGTACGAACAGCTCCCGGACTACGATATATTCAATCCTCATTTCCGCTGCTTTCCAAGCGCGGCCTATAATGTCATAAGTCAATGATATATATGGGACCAAAAGAATAGGATAAGCGGTAGCAACAATCGCCCCATAAATGAGAAGCTTTCCGAATGTGATATCAATTGCAATCAATAAGACTCCTGCATACAACAGGATTCCTCCAATAAGAATCGCTTTCTTTCGCATCGGTTGTTTTATATATCGAGAAGCAAAAAAATACGCAACGAATGATATGGCTGAATTTAACAGACCATAGCTCCCTAAGGCAAGTTCACTACCCGTCTGAATGAAAACGGTGATTGAAATGATGAACATGAATGTGCCCTCTCGTATCCCTTGAAAAAAATGTGCACGAGTGATCAAGAGCCAATTACGATTTTTTTTACGTTCTTGCAATATCCGAAGAAAAAAATATTTCCCATGGGCTGGACGTCTTTTCAACGAAAAACTAAGAAATACCGCAACGGAAAACAATAACAAAGACAAGCCGAATACAATGGAATATCCCGTGAATTTTTCAAGCCTTGAAATGATGAACCCTGAAAGAATAGGACCCACCATCCCCCCAAGGGATGATAAAATCCCTAAAAAACCATTGAAGAAATCTCTAGTTTCCGGTTCAGTAATTTCAAACGTCAATACATTATACGCTAGCCAATAAAACCCATAGCCCATTCCTAACAATGCACCGAGCAGCCAAAGAAAATCCGTTGCCCGTGTGCCGACCAAAAGGACAGTTAAATAAAATAGGGCCAAAAAGATTACACCTAGACGCAAAACAATGATTCGATCCACTTTTTTCGCCAGCCTGCCAGCAAAGACAAAGGTAAGCGGTTGAAAAAGCACCACGGTTAGATTATATACGGCAATATCAACAATTTGACCGGATTGTTTCCACAAGTACACATTAACGAATGTATTGGATAAAGCAATGCTAAGGCTGTACAGACCGCCAATAAACAAAAGGAGGTGCAGATCCTTCTTCCCCCCCGTTTCACCCAACCATCTCTCTAAAATACCCATTGTTTTAACTCTCCTTTAAATTCCACTCTAGTGTTTGAAAAAACAAGGGTATTTATGTAAAAAAAAGTAAAGAAAACTCTTCGACCGGCGAAGACAGAGAAGTAGTTGCACTTACACTGGTTATCTTATAGATACTGCCATCTATATATAAACAAAAAAAAGACAGGATTTCCTGTAAAGGAGTTCCTGTCTTTTTCTTACTAATTATTTTGCAGCGCTGTAACGTTTTGCAACTTCATCCCAGTTTACAACATTCCAGAAAGAATTGATGTATTCAGGACGACGGTTTTGATAGTTTAGATAGTAAGCATGTTCCCAAACGTCCAATCCAAGAAGTGGAGTTTTACCTTCTGATAATGGATTGTCTTGGTTCGGTGTACTTGTTACTTCCAATTCGCCGTTGTTGACAGCAAGCCAAGCCCAGCCAGATCCAAAACGAGTAGTAGCCGCTTTAGCGAACTCTTCTTTAAAGCTGTCAAAACTTCCGAATTTAGAAGTGATAGCATCTGCTAATTCACCAGTTGGTTGTCCGCCGCCGTTAGGTGAAAGGATTTCCCAGAATAATGTGTGGTTAGCATGTCCGCCACCATTGTTGCGTACAGCTGTACGTACAGCTTCAGGTACTGCGTCAAGGTTAGCGACAATTTCTTCAACGCTTTTGCTTAGAAGTTCTTGGTTGCCTTCTAGGGCATTGTTCAGGTTCGTCACATATGTGTTGTGATGTTTAGTGTGGTGAATGTTCATTGTTTCTTTGTCGATGTGTGGTTCTAATGCATCATATGCATACGGTAATTGTGGAAGTTCAAAAGCCATTATAAAATTCCTCCCTATGTAAGCTGTTTTTTTGAGGGCTTCAGTTCTGGAAAGATACCTGAAGCTCGCTAGCAATAGAGTATCAAATTTTTGTAACCGTTTCAAACCTTATGCCTCAATTTTTCATTTTTCGATTTTATTTCCTATGAGAATACCACGTATATAAAATATCCTATCATCAGAAGTTGAATGATGCCTTTGGTGATTACGCTGCTTATAAAACCTACAACGGAACCAAGGCCGATTTTAGAAGCAGTAACCGGGTCTTTTTTATGGACTAGGATTTCCGCCAAGAATGCCCCGATGAATGGGCCTATTAGAATTCCGACGAACGGAATCACGAATGGTCCGACCAGAAGCCCAATCGTACTGCCCCAAACCCCCGCTTTCGTGCCGCCATATTTTTTGACTCCAACCATGTTTGCTATATAATCAGCTGCGAATAAAAGGATGACGAATAAAATTTGGACAGTCCAGAAAAACCAACCAAATGGTTCAAAGGAATAAAATAGTCCATATAACAATATTCCGCCGAATATGAATAAAACACTTGGGATAATCGGAAAAATCAGACCGACAAAGCCCATTATGAACATGAGGATAATTATTATCCAAAATAGTGTATCCATAACTAAAAACGCCCTTTCTCATTTCATTTATTATTTTTGCCTCTATCACTCCATAATTGCCTCTTTATTAATGGTTGAAACCATTGAAGCAGAAAACAGGTTGTTTTATTTTTCCCAAATAGTTAAAATTGGTTAGGAATCTTATATAGTTAGGTGCTGAAAACATTGAACATATTCAAACAACTATGGGTAAGCATATATTCTCCTAAAGATATCGCTTCCTTTCAAAGCCAAGGTATCGGGAAAACGATATTATTCGTATTCTTTATAAGTCTCATTGCCTTTCTCCCTTCAGCTTTTTATTTCGGTACAATGATAGTTGACGGGATAGATGCCATGAATGAAACAGTATCTGAAGACTTACCTGCATTTGAAATCAAAAATGGCACGTTGACGACTGAAGAAGGTGAACCATTTAGCCTGAATAAAAACGGATATCAAATTTTTGTAGATGGTACGGGGACATTGACCCCGGAAGAAGTAGCTGCAAAAGCTGATGAGGCTGTCGCCCTTTTAAAGTCAGATCTGGTGTTCGTATCTGGCGGCAACGTGCAATCCACTCCATATTCACTTCTGGAAGGAGATAATCAGGAAATATCCACTTGGCTTGAGTCAGTTGAATCTGTGCTACCGATCATCCTTCCATTGCTACTACTTATATTATACCTGTTTACTGCTAGCGGAATCTTCATTAAAGTGACAATCCTTGCCGCTTTTGGACTTCTTTTCAAAAATGCCCTTGGCCGTTCGCTTTCCTATAGGCATCTATGGAGAATTGGTGCATATAGCATTACACTTGCCACCATATTCTTCACCATCATGGATGCTTTTAAAGCAACGGTTCCATTCGCTTCAATCATTAGCTGGTTTGTGACATTGATAATCTTATATTTATCCATTAAAGAAACAGCTGCTAATAAGACCGCAGATTGACCTTAAAAAGCAAAAAGACCCGGAACCTATCTGTTCTGTTCCGGGTCTTTTTGCTTTTGCAGGTTCTCCATGCTTTCCCGCATATGACTACAGTCATATTTTTTCATATCTTCTTAATTCGACAAAATACTCACCAAGTCATTCTTATACTTATTGTTGAAATAGTATTTAAGAGGTGATAGACGTGAAGGAAGTAATATTGATGTACAAGGGCTGTTACTCATAATGAAGGCAACAGAAATTGGTCTGACCCCAAAGGAAACTAACATTCATTCAAATAATAAGGATTTTAATCAACTGAAAAAGAAAAATGGAATGACCCTCCCACATTCCATTTGAAAAACTGCCCATTTTTAGGCATATTTTTAGATTCTTACAAGTATAAATGAAATAAAGACAAGCTTGGGAGGATGGAAAATTGAAACGGCTACTGCTTTTTATCTCATTCTGTTTCACTTTATTTATTATTTATTTCGATTTGACTACGGGTACCCTGCCGCCTTCCCATCCACCGGCCACTACAGGCCAACCGACCGTCCCGGCCAGTAAGCCTGCATCCGCACCATCTGCCGCTTATAAAGAAATCACCATGAAACCCGGGGATACCTTACTCTCCATCATTGAAACGGAAAAAGTCGGATCAAATCAGCCAATCGAAACGATCATTTCTGACTTTCAAAGTTTGAATGAAGGATTGAAGCCCGAAAATATGCAGATTGGCAAAACATATAAGATTCCCGTTTATAAATAACCTCAAAATGGGGATCTGCGCACTCCCAAGCACCATTAAAAGGGATTTCTAAGCATCGAATATATCCAGTAATGGGGAATTTTTCTTGTTGAAAAAAGATAATGCGACCTATTTCCTTGTCAAGCGGTATGTACATTGATACAATATTTCAGAGAAACAAATTAAAAATCAAAACTGATTTTTTCCTAAAGGAGAGAATTCCACTTGAGTGAAATCATACATCGGACCAAGACGCGGCCAATTAAAGTCGGAAACTTAACGATTGGCGGCAATAATGAAGTTATAGTACAAAGCATGACAACTACAAAAACACATGATGTTGAAGCAACAGTTGCAGAGATCCTTCGTCTTGAAGAGGCGGGATGTCAAATCGTACGTGTCGCCTGTCCGGATGAAAGGGCAGCTGATGCAATCCCCGAGATAAAAAAACGGATAAACATCCCACTTGTAGTCGATATTCATTTCGATTATAAACTCGCTCTTAAGGCAATTGAAGGCGGAGCGGATAAAATCAGGATAAACCCTGGTAACATCGGACGCCGTGAAAAGGTAGAAGCTGTCGTGAAAGCTGCGAAGGCTAAAGGAATTCCAATCCGCATCGGGGTAAATGCTGGTTCTCTCGAGAAGAAGATCCTCGATAAATACGGATACCCCACTGCCGATGGCATGGTTGAAAGTGCTTTACACCATATCAAGATCCTGGAAGATCACGATTTCCATGACATCATCGTTTCCATGAAGGCTTCTGATGTGAATTTAGCCATCGAAGCATATGAAAAAGCTTCTAAAGCATTCGATTACCCTTTACATCTGGGAATCACGGAATCAGGTACACTGTTCTCAGGAACCGTAAAAAGTGCTGCCGGACTAGGTGCCATCCTAAGTCAAGGTATTGGAAGCACGATGCGTGTTTCCTTAAGTGCCGATCCTGTCGAAGAGGTGAAGGTGGCAAGGGAGCTCCTAAAAGTATTTGGCCTTGCTTCTAACATGGCCACATTAATTTCCTGCCCTACTTGCGGTCGGATCGAGATTGATTTAATCTCTATCGCCAATGAGGTTGAAGAGTACATCCAGACGGTTAAAGCACCAATCAAGGTATCAGTGCTTGGTTGTGCGGTAAACGGTCCTGGGGAAGCCCGTGAGGCTGATATCGGCATAGCTGGGGCTCGTGGTGAAGGTTTGCTGTTTAGAAAAGGTCAGATTGTACGTAAAGTGCCTGAAGAGACGATGGTCGAGGAACTGAAAAAGGAAATTGACAAAATCGCTGAAGAGTACTATGAAAAACAAAGAGCCGAAGCTGCTGCTGCCGCTTTACTAAATAAATAAAAAAAAATCCCGATTTTTCATTATCGGGATTTTTTTTATTTAAAAACCCTTTGATGCATTTTAAGAAATGACATCAAAGGGTTTCAAATTGTTAAAAGAATGGCAGGATGAATATGCCAACGATGATGGAGATTGCACCTATTACTATGGCCCAAGTACCCAAGTTTGATCCCCTGCTTCTGGCCACTATCCCTACAATTATACCCACAACCCCTAAAATGAACGGCATCATGAATAACGATAAAATGGAGATGATCAAAGCTATGACACCAATAGCCTTTCCTCTTGAAGCAACATTCCCAGAATCATCAGCCTTAGTTGACTCATTATTCTTATATTCCCTGATTCGCGGTGGTGTTGAAATTTCTGCAGACGTTTCTTCATTATACTGGTTATCCATATTATTGGTAATGGTCCCACGACTTTCATACCGCCTGTCATCTGCAGGTGTATCTTCATTATAATATCGCTCATGATGCTGATCATCCACAACAACGGATGGTTCACTGCCCTTTTTAGTCAATTGCATCTCATCGTCAATACTGGAGTATTGATCTTTTTCCATTAGTGAATCCCTCACTTTCGTTTATGGAGCATTTATAGTGTATGTAAAAAGTGATGGAATCCATCGTGAAATGGTTTCATGTCTTGGAAATAAATACGGGTTTTTACCAAAGCTATCTTGGTATATGTTACACTATTACAAGTATTGAATATGAGGAGAGATTCATCATGAAAAAACGATTTGGCATCGATATAGATGGAACTGTTACGAGACCTGATTCCATGGTCCCTTTTTTAAATAATGCTTTTCAGCTGAATTTAGCATATGAAGACATAACGGAGTATGACTTATACCCATTCGTTAATGTTCCAAAAGAAGATTTCACTAAATGGTTCATTGAAACCGAGCCAATCATCTATTCCGAATCTTTATTGGCTGAGGGAGCAAAGGATGTATTGGAAAAATGGACAGAACAGGCTAACTTATATTTCATCAGTGCCCGGAGCAACCTTTTATTGGATATAACGAAGAATTGGTTCACGAGCAACGAAGTCCTATATGATCATATCGAGCTTGTAGGATCACACGATAAAGTTGCTGCAGCCAAGAAATTTGAAGTCGATCTCTTTTTAGAGGACAAGCACGATAATGCAGTGGCCATTTCGGAAGAGTGTAAAATACCCGTGATTTTATTTAATACCCCTTACAACCAAGATCCTGTGCCTGAAAGGGTGATCCGGGTCAACAATTGGCAAGAAGCTTCTGTCTGGGTGAATAATTGGATGTCAGGGCAACCGGCAACTATAAAGTGAAACAGGAAAAACCATTGACCGAGTGTCAATGGTTTTTATGTTTCTAAGATGCACTGCATGCAGGACATCGTCCGTATATTTCAAATTTATGTCCTGAAACATCGTAGTCCTTCAAGCTTTCCTGAAGTTCCTGCATCGGACACAATTCGATTTCTTTCGTTTTTCCACAATTCAAACAGATAAAGTGGTGATGATGGGAAGAATGGCCGCATGTAAATCGAAAATGCTTTTCCCCTTCCAACTCCGTCGCTTCAAAGATGCCTAATTCGACAAATAAGGAAAGATTCCGGTAAATCGTATCAAAGCTTAACCCTGGATAGTCTTTTTTCATATTCTCCAATACATCTTTTGCCGTTAAATATTTATCGCTGGAAGAGAAAAGCTGAAGCATTTCTTCCCTCTTTCCTGTATGTTTAAAACCTTTATCTTTTAATAATTGCATGGCAGTAGTTACGTTCAAAAAACATCACCCCATCTATCGATTTTTCCACTTATCAAACAAAATTGACAAGATGAGAATTAGCACAGCTATTATTACAATGGTCCCACCAGGAGCGAGATCAAGGTTGTATGATAAAAATAATCCGCCTATGACGGATACTTCACCGAATATTACCGAAAAAACAATCATCTGCTTAAAGCCCTTTGCGAAACGGAGACTGGCTGCTACCGGGAGCGTCATGAGCGAAGAAACCAGTAATATGCCAATGATTTTCATGGAAGCGGCAATGACCAATGCGACCATGACAATAAAAATAAAATGAATCGCTTTATAAGGTATTCCCGACGCTTTTGCATGCTCTTCATCAAATGATAACAGAAATAATTCTTTATACAATAGGGTGAGCATTAATGCAACGACTATCCCCACTGCCAATATGACATATAAGTCAGCCCGGCTGACGGCGCTGACACTGCCGAATAAATAACCATATAAATCCGTATTGAAACCATTTGCAATGGATATGAAAATGACACTAAGACCCATGCCGCCGGACATTATGATCGGGATTGCAAGCTCTTGGTAATGCTTGTACACCCCTCTTAATTTTTCAATGAATAATGAACCACCTACAGAAAACGCCATTCCTATATAAAGTGGATTCAATCCTGCTAGAGATAGAAAGCTCTTCTGAAGCAATAAACTAAACGCTATACCAGCAAGCGCTACATGACTGAGAGCATCGGAAATCATCGACATCCGCCTTACCACGACAAAAACGCCCACTAATGGCGCAATCGCTCCGATGATGATTCCGGTCAAGAATGCGTTCTGCAAAAATTCAAATTGCAATATCCCCGATATCATTGGGCTATCCTCCAAAACATATTAATGATTATGATTTAATAATTGGACCCCATGTCCATAAATGGATGAGAGCTCGCTTTCATTCAACTCATTATATTCACAGGCATCCCCGTGAAAATGAAGTTTTTTATTTAAGCAGGCGACATGTGTGACTTTATCCGTCACAGTACCAACATCATGGGTTACTAAAATCAGTGTTATTCCTAATTTTTTATTCAGCATCTCAAGCATTTCATAAAATTGGTGGACGTTCTTTGAATCAACGCCAACCGTGGGCTCATCCAATATCATCAATTCCGGCTCGCTTACCAGTGAACGGGCAATGAATACCCTCTGCTGCTGCCCTCCGGACAATTCTCCGATATTGCGGTTCTGATATTCAAGCATATCCACGGATTCCAAAGCTTTCTTCACCTTTTGCTTATCCTCTTTGACTGCAAACTTGAATAAACCGATTTTTTTGGTCAAACCGCTTTGAACCACTTCAAATACAGTGGCAGGGAATCCTGAGTTGAAGGAGTTCGCCTTTTGGGAAACGAACCCTACCTTTTGCCAATCTTTAAAGCGCCTTATGTCTTCCCCGAATATTTCAATTTTTCCCTTTTGGAGCTTGAACAGACCAAGCAGCAATTTCAAAAGGGTTGACTTACCGGATCCATTCGGCCCAACGATAGCTAAGAAGGCCCCTCTAGGAATTTCAAGCGAAACATGTTCCAGCACTAGATCTTTTGTATATTTGTAAGATATATCTTCTAATTTAATTATGGGGTTTACTACATTATCCAAAGAGATCACCTATTTTTTTAAGAATCATTACGATTAACAATCGTTAGTATAAATCAAAGAAGTCCAGATGTAAAGAATCCGGTCCCCTGAACAAGTGTCCATCCGCCCTGAACCATCAAAAAATGTTAGCTGAACCAAATTCCCGTAAATCAAACAAACTTTCATGTTCACATACGTCTGCTTCCTTCATATGTTTTAACAAAGGAGGAGATCGTTTGAAATTATTTGAAATGATGGTCAATCATAAAATCAACAGTATTCGCCCTGATGAACTGCTTTCCCTTGCTAAGCAGCATGGGGTTGCACTCACCCAAAAACAAGCACAGGATATCACTGCACTTCTAGCAGGTAAAAAAATCAACATTTTTGATATACGTCAAAGACAGAACGTACTGGGTCAAATTACAAAAGTTGCCGGAGCAGGCACAGCCAGGGAAATAGAATCCCTCTTTAACAACCTTACTTCCACCTTTTAAGCCTACTTTCTGACAGTCTTTGAATGAGTATACTTAAACTAAATGTAAAATGAAAGGACGATTCATCGAAATAAAGATGAATCGTCCCTTTCTATTATGATTATTGCTGAGATCCGATTTTTTCCAGTAAATCTTCTTCAAATTGATTATTCTTGAACATATCAATTTCAAATTTATAAGGGGCCTTTTTGTCTTTCTTGTCTTCCCCTACATAAGGTGTTTCCAGGATTTTTGGAACAGTGCTTAATTGCGGATGGTGGACAATATCATTCAACGCCTTAAAACCGATATGACCGAAGCCAATGTTTTCATGGCGGTCCTTACGCATGCCGCGTTCGTTTTTACTATCGTTTATATGAAGGACCTTGATGCGGTCAATACCGACCAATTTATCAAATTCATTCAGCACACCATCAAAATCCTCAATGATATTATATCCTGCATCGTGAGTATGGCAAGTATCGAAGCATACCGATAATTTTTCATTATGGGTCACACCATCAATGATCATCGCTAACTCCTCGAAAGACCGGCCACATTCAGTACCTTTACCCGCCATCGTTTCAAGGGCAATCTGAACTTTATCGTCGGCTGTCAGCACTTCATTCAAACCTTCGATGATTCTCTTTATTCCCAATTCACTGCCTGCACCAACATGCGCACCTGGATGAAGTACGATCTGCCTTGCACCTATCGCTTCGGTCCGATCGATTTCACTGCGTAAGAAGTTGACCCCCAGCTCGTATGTGGCTGGATTCGTGGTATTTCCTATATTGATGATATATGGGGCATGGACTACGATGTCGCTTATTCCATTCTCCTCCATATGCAGTCTTCCGGCTTCAATATTTAAATCCTCGATTTTTTTACGTCTTGTATTTTGAGGGGCCCCCGTATAGATCATGAATGTGTTGGAGCCATATGAAACCGCTTCTTGACTCGCAGCAAGAAGCATATTTTTCCCGCTCATTGAAACATGCGATCCAATCTTCAGCATCTGATTACTCCCCTATTTCTTTCTCTGTATACGACGTTCGCGTTTTTTAAAGTTTTCCACATCGCGTTGAATTTTCTTTTTGTATCCTGGCTTGACTTTAGTTGGCTTCTTGACGTGCCTGCTCGCTTTAACATCGATATCAGATTTTTGTTTTTTACGGTTTTTCCGTTTATTACGTTCGTCGATATCAACCCAATCACCGTTTTGGATATCGGCATCACGGAATTCGATGCCCATTTTTTCAAGGCGGTTCAATGAATCTTCATCGGATGTATCATAAATGGTAGTGGCAATGCCGGAATATCCTGCACGAGCAGTCCTTCCCGTCCTATGGATGTAAAAATCCAAATCTGATGGCAATTCATAGTTAATGATATGGCTTACACCTTCAATATCGATTCCACGGGAAGCCAGATCAGTCGCAACGATGAATTGATACTCTAAATCTTTGATTTGCTTCATCATTTTTTTACGCTCACGAGGTGTTAAATCCCCATGAATACGACCGACATTCAACCCTTTTTCAATCAAGGAATTAGCCACATGATCCGCCATTTTTTTTGTGTTCGTGAAAACTATCGCCAAATAAGGATTATAACGAACAATGATGTCATGAAGTAACTGCTCCCTGTTACGGTGGCGAAGCGGTACCAGAACATGTTCAATTTTCGCAGCTGTCGCCTGCTTCGGATTCACTTGAACATACTTAGGATTCTCCATATATTTATTCAAAAACGGCTTCAATTTTTCAGGAATGGTTGCCGAGAAGACAAGCATTTGAATTTTTTCAGCCATACGTGATGCAAACAAATCGACATCTTCAAGGAATCCCATGTCTAGCATAAGGTCCGCTTCATCGACTACAAGCATTTTTGCTGTATACACTTGTAAGGCCTGAGCCTCAACCAAATCCTTGATCCGGCCTGGCGTTCCGATTACCAACTGTGGCTGTGTCTTCAATTTATCTATCATTCGTTGTTTATCAGTACCACCGATGAAACAGCGGACTTGAATCTGCTCATCCTCAGGGAAATGATCAGCAATTTTCAAAGCTTCTTTGTAGATTTGGTTCGCTAACTCACGGGTTGGTGCGGAAATAATCGCTTGAACCTCATTTTTACCAGCATCAAGCCTGTTCATAATCGGCAGCAAATAGGAATGTGTCTTTCCTGTACCTGTCTGCGACTGGCCAATTAAGCTACTTCCCTTTAAAAGCGACGGAAGCACACGCTCTTGAATTTCCGTCGGCTTATCGAACCCTAAAGTACGAACTGCATCTAGAATGTAGCTTTTCAAATTAAATCGTTCAAATTGGTTTTGTTTCATCAAAAAACTCCTTTATCCTGTCAGTCATTAGACATGTCCTGTTATTATAATAAATTTTACATAAAAAGCGCAAGCGCCTGGGTAGCTCGTGAAGAAAATAGGGATTGTCCCATAAGGCGCTTTTTGCCTTGTGAGGGCAATCCTCTTTTTCACAGCGAGCTAGGCGCTGAAGCTGGATTTCATAAAAAGCGCAAGCGCTGAGGCTAGTTCTCTTAAAATGGACTCTTGCAAATGAAAAGCCCCTGTCCTGGTCATAGCGTATCCCCCGCAGACATGGAGCTAAAAGACTACCGTTACCATCTTACCTTCTTTCCGGTCACTTCACAACAGCCCAGTCACTCTTTCCTCAAACCTTTTTTGTCGAGCTGCATAATTTATATAGAAGAATACACCAGCATATAAAATCAGAGGAGGTGAAACCTATGTTCCCAGACAGAAATCGTCAACCCGGACCCGGTTTTCAGCCACCAAATGGTCGAAGGATGCAACAGCCGCCAATACCATTTAGGCAACCACCGCAAATCCCCAACCCTTATCAGCAGATGCGGCGGCCGATGGCACAAAACAGACCGCAGGGACCTCAGGGGCCTCAAGGTTTCCGGGGTCCTTTCACCACACCGCAGCGGCAGGAAATGCCGCCAGCAAAGAAAGAAGGGCTATTGTCAAAGATACTCGGTAAGTCGAAACAAAGAACTGCTTCTCCCAACTTGTTTGCACCAGCTGCTCCCACTAACAAAAGTTCTTCAAGAAGCAGCGGAGGCGGCGGTATCTTAGAAACACTAAAAAACCCCGATTCCCTGAACAATATGCTCAACAACACGCAAAAGGTGTTGCAGGCAGCCGAACAATTCACCCCTATGGTGGAACAATATGGACCGGTAATTAAAAACTTGCCTTCCGTGTGGAAAGTTTTCCGGAACATATCATCAGCCGGTGAAACCGAGGACAAGAAAGCGCCAGTTGAAAGCGTGACTAATGTTGAGTCACAAAAAAATAATGAGGTAAAAACGGATTCGAAGGAAAAAGCAAAAGCTAAAGAAGATAAACCCATTCCCCAGGTTCGTACCAAAACCAAAAGGGAAAGGACATCAGGTCCCAAGCTTTATATTTAACGTTTTTAAAAATTTTATCAGGAACTGGCTTTATGCAAATAGGATGTTTTGTAATATCATCTATGGTCTTATATAATAGAAAGGTATAAAAGTGAGAGTTTTTTGCCTTGAGGAGGACACATAGATGAAAGTGATTAAAATTTCCCCGCGCGGCTATTGTTATGGCGTTGTTGATGCCATGGTCATCGCCCGAAATGCGGCTTTAGATAAAACCTTGCCACGCCCCATTTACATTTTGGGAATGATCGTGCATAACAAACATGTAACGGATGCGTTTGAAGAAGAAGGCATCATCACGTTGGACGGCAGCAACCGTCACGATATCATCGAAAAGGTCGACAGAGGAACCGTCATCTTTACTGCTCACGGCGTTTCCCCTGAGATTAGGAAGATTGCTGAGAAAAAAGGGCTTGTCACGCTAGATGCAACCTGTCCCGATGTTACCGCAACCCATGACTTAATACGGGCAAAAGAAGCGGAAGGCTATCAAATTATTTATATTGGCAAGAAAGGCCATCCGGAACCAGAGGGTGCAGTCGGAGTTGCTCCCGATGTCGTTCACCTCGTTCAAAAGGATGAAGACGTTGAAGCCTTGACATTGAATAGTGATAAGATCATTGTGACAAATCAAACAACGATGAGCCAATGGGATGTTTTGGATATCATGGATAAAGTTAAGGAAAAATTCCCACATGCCGAAGTCCATAAGGAAATTTGTTTAGCGACACAGGTGCGTCAAGAAGCGGTTGCCAAGCAGGCTGGCGAAGCTGATGTTTTAATTGTCGTCGGTGATCCCAAGAGTAATAATTCAAACCGCCTTGCACAAGTATCCGAGGAAATTGCCAGCACGATAGCTTATCGAATCGCGGACATTTCCGAGCTGAACCTTGAATGGCTAAAAGATGCAGAAACGGTTGCCGTCACTTCCGGGGCATCTACACCCACTCCGATCACAAAGGAAGTTATAGCATTTCTAGAGCAATATGAAGCAAATGATGAAACGACCTGGAATACCGAAAAGAAAACGCCATTGCATAAAATTTTACCTAAGATTAAAGTGAAAAAATGATCATGCACAAAAAAGGCAGCCGCCCCGGCTGCCTTTTTTCGTCTTTTAAATGAATCGGAAAGGGTCCGTATTCACCCGAGATGGAATGAATTCCACATCGTAGTTCTTTTCGTGACACATTTCTTCAAGGATTCGTGCAACGCCTTTTTTCATCACCTTTTCAACATTGTGGCCTGGGTCCACAATGTTCAAACCAATCATCATAGCGTCATGGGCTGTATGGTAATACATATCACCTGTAACATATACATCCGCACCCTTGAATTTCGCAGTCGTAAAGTATTTATTGCCGTCTCCGCCCAACACGGCCACTTTTTTTATCGGGCTTTGCAAATCTCCAACGACGCGCACCTTTTCAACATCAAGGGTCTGCTTCACATGTTCGGAAAATTGTTCAAGTGTCATTTCTTCAGCAAGCACGCCTATCTTTCCTAATCCAAGTGACTCCCCTTCATTTTCCAGTTTATAAATATCGTACGCAACTTCCTCATATGGGTGAGCTTTAATCATTGCAGAAAGCACTTTCTTCTCGATACTTTCCGGGAATATCGTTTCAACCCTCATTTCAGCAACTGCTTCAAGCTTTCCTTGGGAGCCAATTTCCGGTTCACTGCCTTCACCTGGCACGAAGCGTCCTGTACCTTCCACCGAAAACGAACACTGGCTGTAATTCCCGATTGATCCGGCCCCTGCCTTACCTAAGGCTTCCCTCACCTTTTGTTCGTCGGTCTTTGGAACATATACGACCAATTTCTTTAGAGCTGTCTCGTAAGTTGGAATCAATACCTCTGTATCCTGCAATTGTAGCGCTTCGGCAAGTAAATCATTCACTCCGCCCTTAGCGACATCCAAATTGGTATGTGCAGCATAAACAGCGATATCATGTTTGATTAGCTTTTCGATGATGCGGCCTCCAGCTGCGTTTGTATCGATCCTTTTCAATGGCCGGTAAATAAGCGGATGGTGGGCGATGATCAATTCCACCCCATGTTCTATCGCTTCGTCTACAACCTCTTCCAGCACATCAAGGGCAATCATCACTTTGGTAACCGGCTTATTGAGCTGTCCGACATGCAAACCGATTGGATCTCCCTCCATTGCATATTGCTTTGGGGAGAATTGTTCAAACATTTCAATGATTTTGTGACCATTTACGATCTTCAACCTTTAAGCACCTCCTCAATTACGGAAATTTGGGATATTAATTCATTGCGCTTGGTTTCAAGTCCGCTTCGTCCGCTTTCATCCAATTGTTCGATGATTCTTTCCAAATGTTTTTTCTCAAGCTGCCATTTTTTTATGAAAATATCACTGAATTGCTCTCTTAAATATGGTCCGAATATGAGACCTGTTTGTCTGTTTACATGATAAGGGCGAAGCGGTTCCCCTTTTTCAGCAATTAAGATTTCGTAAATTTTCCCATCTTCCTCAAGGATTTCCTCTCCGCTAAGTTCCCAGCCGTTATCGATTAGCCAACTGCGAACATTCGCTGCACCGACATTAGGCTGAAGGATAAGCCTTTCCGCCTTGCCGAGTTTCCCTTTTCCGCTTTCCAATATACTTGATATTAAAGTCCCTCCCATGCCTGCAATCGTAATGCATGTCGCTTCATCGGGATTCAATACTTCAAGCCCGTTTCCTTTACGGACCTCTATCTTGTCTCCAAGTCCCGTTATAGCCACTTGCTTGCGGGCTGACTGATAAGGCCCTTCTACTACCTCACCTGCTATAGCGCTGTCACACAGGCCGTTACTCACCGCATAGCACGGTAAGTATGCATGGTCGGAACCTATATCTGCAAGGATGCTTCCTTTTGGTATATGTATGGCAACACGTTCTAATCTCATCGATAGTTTTTCATGATTCATATTTATCAACTCTCTTAATTCAAATAATGTCTTACATTTAATTAGTTTCCCATTCGATTATAACAAGTTCAATCGAAAAATTACAGGAAGGAGAAATAGGACCCCCTCCATCACTGGATAAAGGGAACCTTCCAGCTGGAATCTTCCTTTTTCGGAATAAAATAAAAACTGACCCAAAAAGGTCGCCTTCAAACGATCTCCTGAGTCAGTTTCATGAATTACTTCAGTCCATGAATATATTTGGCCATGGCATCAATGTTCTGTTCTTCGACTAAACCTGATGGCATTGCACCCCGTCCATTAGTGATCACGTTTTTAACCTCGTCAACCGACAGGCGATCGCCAACTCCTTTTAGAGCAGGTCCGACGCCGCCTTGATAGGCGTTACCATGACAAGAGATACAGTTTTGCTTATAGATGTCCTCAGGTGATGCAGACGCACTTTCTTTTTCTTCTGTCTTTTCGCCGCCCTTTTTTTCCTTAGCAAGATCTTTGGCATCACCCAAACCTTTAAACGAAAGTAAAAACATAAGTCCAATACCAAAAACCATGATAATAATAAAAGGCATTACTGGATTGCGCATAGTATTTCCTCCCCTATGTAGAACCTAAACTTACCATATTTAATATTATATACAAACAACTATATATTATTTTACTTGAAAAGAGTTTCAAGTAAAAGCCCAAAAATTGAAGATATTATATAATTTCTTAAAATTGTCAAAAACTTATGTATATTTCCAAACATTTTCATTTCTTCTTACATATATTTCATAATACCCTAAATTCACCATTTAAAACCGCTAAAATGTCTTTGAATTATATTATTAAAAAGTAAGCAATGACTATAGCCCCTAGGCTTCCCGCTATGGAGAAATGGAGCAGCTTCAGTTTTTTGCCCATTAAAATCCAGAGTCCGCAATTTATGAACAAGAAAACATAAAGGATACCCGCTTTGCCGGGTGCCATGAATTCTGCCAAACTGCCATCAACGCCATCTGAAAAATTATTTTCCTGACGATAAAGCGGCGGACCGCCAGTCCAAAGGCAATGATAGAAATTGTTGTCACAAGCATTTGCATTCTTATGGGTATTTCAGTAAAATAATTCAAAAATACAATAAATGCAAAAAGGGCTCCAATCAACAGTCCTGAAAGAATGTCTTTCTTATCACTCCAGGTTTTCTTAAAATTTGCAGGCGGTAGTCCGCCTTGACAGTATAATGCAAGCAGGTAATCACAATATTGCTCCGGAAGCATACGACTTTCCTTCCAGGAGTTTATTTCTTGAATGATGATTTTCTTTCTCATCTCATCCATGAATTTCACATCCTCATGCCGGTCATTTCTTTTTAACAGCTTTTTGCCGCTCTTTTAGGTTGTGGAAACTCAGTTATCGAGTTAAACCCATCTCCATTATATAGATAACTGGTTAAATTTTGTTCTTACAAGGAATTTTTTACATCAAATTTCAAAAAAAAAAGCCGCTCCCGAACGCTGGGCATTCAAAGAGGGCTCTGTAAAGGGCAAAATATATTTTATTCCAAGAAATCTTTCAAGCGTTTGCTGCGGCTTGGATGTCTCAGTTTTCGTAACGCCTTCGCTTCGATTTGACGGATACGCTCGCGGGTAACCCCAAACACCTTACCTACCTCTTCAAGTGTCCGAGTGCGGCCATCATCAAGTCCAAAGCGGAGCCTCAAGACGTTCTCCTCACGGTCAGTAAGTGTATCCAATACGTCTTCAAGCTGTTCTTTCAAAAGTTCATATGCTGCATGTTCTGATGGGGAAGTAGCATCCTGATCTTCAATGAAATCACCTAAATGGGAATCGTCTTCTTCACCTATTGGCGTTTCCAGGGAAACCGGCTCCTGAGCTATTTTCAAGATTTCACGAACTTTTTCAGGAGTTAAGTCCATATCTTCTGCAATTTCTTCCGGAGAAGGTTCACGTCCTAAATCCTGAAGAAGCTGTCTTTGGACACGGATCAATTTATTGATGGTTTCAACCATATGCACCGGTATCCGGATCGTTCTTGCTTGGTCGGCAATGGCACGGGTTATCGCTTGGCGAATCCACCATGTTGCATACGTACTGAATTTGAATCCCTTGCGGTAATCAAATTTTTCCACTGCTTTGATAAGTCCCATATTACCTTCCTGAATCAAATCAAGGAAAAGCATGCCGCGTCCGACATAGCGCTTGGCGATACTGACAACAAGACGAAGGTTAGCTTCTGCCAAACGGCGTTTCGCTTCTTCATCTCCATCTTCAATTCTCGTCGCCAGAGATATTTCCTCTTCTGCCGATAAAAGGTCGACCCGACCGATTTCCTTTAAGTACATACGGACTGGATCATTAATTTTAACGCCAGGAGGAACACTTAAATCATTTAAGTCAAACTCTTCTTCTTTTGCAAGTTTCTTCTCATCTGGATCGTCTTCATCTTCGTCTTCCTCACCATCAGTGAGTATTTCGACGCCGTTTTCTGCTAACACCTCATAGAACTCATCCATTTGATCGGAATCCAACTCAAAACCGCCAATCATTTCAGCAATTTTTTCTAAAGTCAAAGAGCCCCGTTTTTTACCTAGCTCTAGTAATTTTTCTTTCACCTGTTCAAGGCTAAATTCATTATCAACTTGTTTGGAACGTGCTGGTTTTTCAGCCATTAGTTCCCCTCCTTCCAGGACTTACACCTAAACGACTACAACATTTTACGCAATTTAATGATTTCCATGGCAATTTGTGCAGCAGCGACATAATCACTACGTCTAACTGCATCTTTTTCTTCAACTTGTTTTTCTTTTATCTTTAACAACTTTTCGTATTTCAACACTTGATTTATACAATCGGTCAGTTCTTTATCGGTAACTTCCTCATTCACTGACATCATTTCTATTTCCGAAACGATCCTTCTCAAGTTTGGATCCGGTAAATAAGTAAGGAAAAAGCTTGTATCCGGTTCGTGTCCATCTTCATAGAACGCATATAAATAGGTGATGATTGCCTGATGTTCATCTACATGAAATACCGTTTGCCCAAGCAACTGCTGAATTTTGAAAGTCATATCCCTGCTTTTTAGCATATGGGCAATCAACTTCGTTTCAGCATTATGGTGAGCAGGCTTTAACTTATGCTCATATTGCAGAGCCATTTTCTTTGGAGCTGCTGGCTGCGGCAGTGTCCCCTTCTTGCGTTCCGTAAAGAACACCTGACGCTGCTGCTGTTCCAGCGCATCCAATGAAAGGGAAAATTCAGAGGATAGCTGCCGGAGATAATGATCCCTCTCCACTGCATTGGGCAATCGCGAAATTTCTTTAAGGACTTCTTCGATATATTGAATTCGATCTCCTTCATTATTTACATTTTTCCCTCGGCGCAAATAATGCATTTTGAATGCCATGTAGGTTAAACTGTCCCCTATTACTTCAGAAACAAAGCTTTTTTCACCGAATTCCTTTATGTAGTCATCGGGGTCCAAGTTATCAGGCATGTGAGCGACTTTCACGGAAAAGTCATGGTCCTGTAGCATATTAACTGCACGATTGGCTGCGTTCAATCCCGCAGAGTCCGAATCGTAGCAAATAAGTATCTGGTCAGTATTTCTTTTTAAAAGCTGGATATGCTGTTCCGTCAGGGCAGTCCCCATTGTAGCGACTGAATTTACTACACCTGCACGAACAGCTGAAATACAATCGGCAAAGCCTTCAAAAATGACTACTTGTTCTTTCTTTCGTATGTGCGGTCTTGCATGATGGAAATTATATAAAGTTTTACTTTTATTAAAGATTGGCGTTTCAGGACTATTCAAATATTTGGGCTCATCGTCCCCCATCGCTCTCCCTGAAAACGCAATCGTATTTCCTTGATGATCCATAATTGGAAACATGACTCTATTTCTGAAACGGTCAAAATATGACTCGTCTTTTTCCCTGTAAATAATAAGCCCTGCCTGCTCCATGTATTCTGCTGGAAACCCACGTTTTAAAAGAAACTTGGATACGAAGTCCCATGAATCCAAAGAGTAGCCAATTTGGAACTTTTCTATCGTCTCTTCAGTGAACCCACGTTTAAGTAAATATTCGAGAGCATCCTGGCCCTCCTTCGTGTTAACGAGGAGATGATGATAAAACTTTCGCAGCAGGTCATGGGCTTCAACCATTTGCTGAGAGCCTGCAGGCATGTTAGAACGCTTGGAATCCTTATTAATTTCAACATCCAAAGGAACATTTCCTTTTTCAGCCAAAACCTTTGCAGATTCCACAAAGTTGTAGCCTTCTATATCCATTAAGAAGGTAAAAATATTTCCGCCTGCCCCACAACCAAAACAGTGAAAGATTTGCTTTTCCGCTGAAACGGAAAACGAGGGCGAGTTTTCACCATGAAAAGGACAAAGGCCAAAATAATTGCGCCCTTGCTTCTTCAGCTGGACATACTCCCCAATTAAATCAACAATGTCAACAGCTTCGCGAATTTGGTTAATTTTTTCATCTTCTATACGGCCATTTATCATTTTTCCACCTTGCAATACTGGTGATAGTTTCTAATTCGATACTGTTTCCTAATTCCCTGCAAAGTTCGACAAAGTTTTCAAAAGTTTATTTGTAAAACATATACGGTCTTCCTTTGTGAATGCTTTCGGCCCTTTCGTATGTTTACCCTGCCTGCGGAGTTTCGCCGACTGATAACGCATATCCAATAGCATGAAAATATTCTCTTCGGTGTATTCTTTTCCCCTAGGCGAAAGAACATAAACGCTTTTAGGAAGCAGGGTCCCAGCCAAACCAATATCTGCAGTAACGACGATATCACCCTTTTTTACTGAGTTTACTATATAAAGATCTGCCGCTTCTTTGTCTGCATCGACATATACCCATTTACCTTCAGGGTTATTCATCATATTTTTATATGATGCAACAAAACAGACTTCAACATCGTGCAATCCTGCACAATGAAGGATCTCGTCTTTCACCGGGCATGCATCGGCATCGACGTGTATGGTAGGTTTATTATTCATACCTTCTAATTCTACATCTTTCTGCATAATCCTTTTTCTCCCCTAAACTTTATGAAGATATAGTGAATTTTCAGCATTGGTTCATAGAGTTCCCTCTAAAGAAGCCAACATTTATTCTTCAAGGAATACCAGCTTCCTTAAGTGAAAGCGCCACTTTTCCCTTGAATAAGGCCCACCCATTTTGAATTATACGGAACATGTCGAATTATTTTTATGATAAAAACCTTGACATCTCATTAACCTTTAGTTTATTCCTTATTAATTAAGTCTAAACCTTAAGATTACTTTTTTCTCACAATTTTTTATTATAGTCTATTTGATTAGAAGATGCCAACATTTAAATTCCGATTTTATTTTCATGCAAATCAATGGATTTACATTTGGAAAAGTAGAGGAATTATATGTATTTATTTTCAATTCATTCTTGATATTCCCTTTATTGACCTTGGCATTAAAATGTGAGCTGACACTTAAAGTGTCAAGCTCACATTTTGGTTTGCCTTGATTATATGGATCAACGATTTTTGTTTTGAAGGATATTGATGATCAAATTGGCTGTTTCTTCAACAGCTTTATTGGTTACATCAATAATTGGACAGTTCAGCCTTGATATGATTTTATCAAAGTATGTCAATTCTTCTTTTATTCGCTCCACATTTGCGTAAATCGCATGATCATTGAGCCCGAGTGACTTTAATCGTTCTTTGCGAATATGGTTCAGCTTTTCCGGACTGATCTTTAAACCAATGCATTTTTCAGGCGGCACCAAAAACAGCTCTTCTGGCGGTTCCACCTCAGGCACTAAAGGTACATTCGCCACTTTATAGCGTTTGTGGGCTAAATACTGTGATAACGGTGTTTTTGAAGTGCGTGAAACACCTACAAGGACGATATCAGCACGTAAAATGCCTCGGGGATCACGTCCATCATCATATTTCACTGCAAATTCAATGGCTTCCACACGCTTGAAATAATCATCATCCAGCTTTCTTACAAGACCAGGTTCATTAAGAGGCCCTTTTGGTGCCCTTTCCTGAAGGATGTCCATAAGCGGCCCTAAAATGTCATAAGCAGACAGGTTTTCTTTTTCGACCTGTGCTTTCATATACGCTCTAATAGCTGGCTTCACAAGGGTATAAGCAATGATCGCCCCATCTAATTTAGCCAGTGAAATCACTTCATCCACGTTTTGTTCATCTTCAATGTACGGAATTCGCTTTATGGAAAAAGCAGATCCCGAGAACTGGCTTGCAGCTGCTTTTGTAACCAATTCCGCTGTTTCCCCTACTGAATCCGATACAACATATATAATAGAACCGTTCATATTCTCCGTCATTCCTTTTGCAAGCCCCCTAATAGCCTTCATCAGCCAAAGCTACGAATGCTTTCGTAATATTGGTTTTTGTAATTCTTCCAATTACTTCATAGCCTTTTTCTGTGTCTTTGACGACCGGTAATGAGTCGATTTGCTTATCAATCAATTTTTTGGCAACATCAATCAAAAGGTCTTCTTTTGAACACATTGTAATATTGGGCATCCTAGTCATGATGATATTGACTGGAATGGAGTTAAGCTCTTGTTTCCCAATACTCGCACGCAACAAGTCTTTCCTTGATAAGACACCAACAAGCAATGCATGCTTATCGACAACGAACATTGTCCCGACATCTTCTAAAAACATCATGACGATTGCATCATATACGGAAATGCCCTCGTCAACAACGACCGGGATCGATTGGTAGTCTCGTACATAAAGATGGTTAAGGCTGTCGGTCAAAAGCTGTGTTCCTGACCTGCCTGTATAGAAATACCCGACCCGCGGCCTGGCATCAAGAAAACCTGCCATCGTCAAAATGGCTAGATCTGGACGAAGAGTCGCCCTAGTAAGGTTCAATCTATCGGCAATATGCTCTCCAGTAATCGGTCCGTTTTCTTTTACAATTTGTAAAATCTGTTCCTGACGCTTATTCAGTTGGATTATAATCACCACCCCACTGCTTTCGCAGAGTAAAGTAACAAAAGTCATTCATTTAATAATTATATACTAAATTATTTAATAAGGGCATGTTTGTCCTATTTATTGACCATTTATCTTTTTATAGAAATCGGAAACCCTTGTTTAAAGTGTTTCCGATTTCCATACACCCTTTCAATTATGTAAGGATGATTTTATTCATGGCAGCAAAACCTGCAACCAAATCACTGATTTCCTTCATAAGAGATAAACGGTTACTTCGGATTGCTTCATCGTCTGCCATGACCATTGTATTCTCGAAATATGATTCTATTTCCGATTGGAGCGAAACAAGCTGTTCAAACCGCTCATTCTCATCTTTAGATTCAGTATAACGAATTGCTACATTTTGATATTTTTCGTATAGCGCTTTTTCTTGATCATTTTCAAAGAAAGTTGGATCGACTGTCACTTTATTGTCACATTTCACGGCAATGTTCATGACGCGGCTTAAAGCTTCCAGACTTTCTTTAAATCCTGCTTCGTCTTTTTTCGCATCCAAGACGTGTGCACGTTCCACGATGGAGTGGATATAACCGATCTCATTGACCAGAACTGCGTCAATCAAATCGTAACGGATTTGCTGTTCTTGCAGCAGGTGTTTGACACGCGCTTTAAAGAATGTGAACATATCAGATTTAACATCCTCAAGATCACGTTTTAAGATACCTTTTGATTTTAGACCTTTAAGACCTATAACAATAAGCTCCTCTAAAGAGATATTCCATTTCTTCTCCGCTAGAATTTGGACGACACCGCTCGCCTGCCTTCTTAGTGCGTATGGATCCTGGGAACCTGTCGGAATGACGCCAATAGCGAAGAATGAAGACAAAGTATCAATTTTTTCAGCTAAACTAACAACCGCTCCAATGACAGAAGGCGGAACATTGTCATCCGCATGCCTCGGCATATAGTGTTCATTGATAGCTGCAGCCACTTCCTTGGTTTCTCCTTTTAGGAGTGCATATTTCTCACCCATATACCCTTGCAATTCAGGGAATTCATAAACCATATGGCTCACCAAATCGAACTTGGCAATTTCCGCTGCACGAAGGGCCATTTCTTTTTCCGCCTTTAAATTCAAGGCATCCGCAAGGACTCCGGTAACTGCAGTTACCCTGGCAGTTTTCTCGGCCAATGTACCAATTTCTTCATGATAAACGATGCTGTCCAGCTTTTTCAAAGCAGCCGAAATCTCTTTTTTCTGATCTTCTTTATAGAAGAATGCTGCATCCGATAGGCGTGCACGCAATACTTTTTCATTTCCTTTAGAAACCTTATCCAAATGGCGATCATCACCATTACGCACGGTTACAAAGAAAGCAAGTAGCTTGCCGTCCTGATCTTTGACAGGGAAATAACGTTGGTGCTCCTTCATTGAAGTGATCAGGACCTCTGGAGGAAGCTCAAGGAATTCTTCTTCGAAGTGTCCAAATAACACCGTTGGATACTCCACCAAATTATTGACTTCTTCAAGCAGTTCTTCATCGACCGGGATGATCCAGCCCTTTTCCTGCTCAAGCCCTTTAATCTGATCCAGAATAACTTGTCTGCGTTTATCCGGATCCGCAATTACAAATTGTTCTTTTAACGTTTCTTCGTACCGTGCCGGCTGCTCGATGATTGCGCTATCGCCCAAGAAACGATGTCCCTTTGTTTCACGGGCCGTCTCGACACCAGCGATGCTAAATGGCACCACTTCATTTCCGAATAAGGCAATCAGCCATTTAATCGGACGGACGAAGCGGAGCTCTTGATTGGCCCAACGCATGTTTTTCGGGAACGTCATGCCGCTGATGATTTCAGCAAGCTCAGATAAAAGCTGTACAGTCGGCTGTCCTTTTATGAATTTATTCACATGGGCATATTCCACACCCTTGAGTTCTTTAAAATAAATATCCTCTGAAGTCATGCCTTGGCCCCTGACAAATCCCAATGCGGCTTTAGACCAATTGCCTTCGCTGTCCAAAGCTATTTTCTTAGCCGGTCCTTTTGCTTCTTCTTCGATATCCTTTTGTGATTCTTCCACGTCTTTCACCAATATGGCCAAACGTCTTGGTGTGGAAAACGCTTCAACTTCTCCGAATTCAATCGCTTTTTCCGTTAGCCATTTCTGCACTTTATCTGATAGCTGTTTCATGGAAGCTGTCACAAAACGTGCTGGCAGCTCTTCCAATCCAATTTCCAATAACAAATCACGCTTGCTCATTTGTATTCTCCCCTTTCACTTTCAGAATCGGGAAGCCTAATTTTTCCCGCTCTTCATAGAAGGTTTTAGCGACCTTACGCGCTAGGTTACGGCAGCGGGCAATATATCCCGTTCTTTCCGTCACCGAGATGGCACCTTTGGCATCCAAAAGGTTAAACGTATGTGAACATTTCAAAACATAATCATAGGCAGGATGCACAAGCCCTTCTTCCATTTGGCGATGCGCTTCCTTTTCATACATCGTGAAAAGTTGAAACAGCATATCTAGGTCGGATGTTTCAAACGTATATTTTGAATGTTCGTATTCCGGCTGTCCAAATATATCCCGGACCGTGAATCCTTCTGTCCATTCCAGGTCAAATACGTTTTCCTTATCTTGAATGTAAGAGGCGAGACGTTCGATCCCGTATGTAATCTCCACGGAAACCGGCTTACATTCAAGGCCGCCCACTTGTTGGAAATATGTAAATTGCGTGATTTCCATTCCATCAAGCCATACTTCCCAACCGAGACCAGCACACCCTAGTGATGGGTTTTCCCAATTGTCCTCCACAAAACGAATATCATGCTCTAGCGGATTAATCCCTAAAGCGCGCAATGAATCCAAATATAAATCTTGGATATTGTCAGGCGACGGCTTCATGATCACTTGGAACTGATGATGCTGATACAGTCGATTAGGGTTCTCGCCATAACGACCGTCAGCCGGACGGCGGGATGGCTCCACGTAAGCAACACTCCAAGGCTCAGGTCCAATGGCTCTCAGGAACGTGTATGGGCTCATCGTTCCTGCCCCTTTTTCTACATCATAAGCATTCATTAATATGCAGCCTTGTTCAGACCAATGCTTTTGTAACGTTAAAATCATATTTTGAATATTCATCGTACACCTCCAGGTTATTTAAACGGCTCTTTAAAAATTAAGGATCGAACCCTTTCACAGGCAAACAAAAAACTCCCGTCCCTATGCGAAATGCATAGGGACGAGAGTATACCCGCGGTTCCACCCTAATTGCCGTTTATAAAACGGCCTCTTTTCAAAGCAACATGCTCCGGAAACGCCCTTCCCTGTAAATCCATATCCCGGCTTCCACCGTCCCGGGTTCGCTTTTTATGGAGAATGACAGATACTCTTTTCCATCAACGCAATCTTCTTATTTTGATGATTAGAATTTTATACAAACTAGCATGGAATGTCAATAGGTCAGATCTTAAAACATATCTTTCATCGTATCAATCTGTTTTAGGAACTTTTTTGATTTCAAATGGAGACCGGAATATTCCTCATAATAAGCATCTATTATTTTCTGGATTTCCTTTTTCGTTTCAGGCTTGACGGAAATGTTTCCTAGCCTTGATAAATCGAAATAATAAAATATCCTCAGCAATTTGAGGGCTGCAGGTGAAATTTTAAAATGATAGGGATCCTTCCCGAGACAGCGGTGACAAATAAAACCCGCTTCCCGAAGCGAGAAGGCGAATTCCCCTTCCGTTTCGCCACAAACAGCACATTGATTCAGCACTGGGTTAATCCCATTGACGGGCAGCATCTTCATTTCAAAAATGAATTTCAAAACCTCTGCGTCATATTCTTCGTTTATGTAATGCAAGGTTTGCAAAAGCAATTCATACAAATATGGATTCGGTTTTTTATCATCGACGCTTTTATCAAGCAACTCAACAATATAAGAAGCATAAGCAGTCGCAAAAAGGTCCTCCCGTATGTAACGGAGTGAATCGACCATTTCACCTTGCTGAAGACTTCCGAGTCCGGTTGAAGTGGTTACAAGGAAATACCCGGAGCAAAAAAGCTGGGTGACGGCAGCAAGCCTGCTATTAGGTTTACTGGCTCCTCTAGCCATAACACCAATTTTTCCTAGCTCTCGGGTATATATAGTAATGATTTTGTTATTTTCTCCATATGCAGTTCGCCTTATGACAATGCCCTCACATTTTTGGAGCATACCAAGACACCACCCATGTTCGCCAAGACTAACCTATGAAACAGGAAAATCAATTTCTGCTAGCTCATCTTTCAATACCAAGGGTCTTTCCTGTCTTTCGACTTCTATCTCCTTAAACAGCAAATAGGTGTCCACATTACCTGTTTCACTAAATAATTCCCAGGTAAAATCCAACATATAAAGCCCACCTTTCATTTTTAACTAGCAATTGAATATCCGACCATATGATTAGCTTGACCGTTTTCCAAACTTTCATGACTCGTAAATTTTGTTAATTAATACTCGCTCTCATTGAAACCATAATCGCGAAGCTGGCTGGCTTTGTTACGCCAATCCTTCTGTACCTTTACCCAAAGTTCCAAGAAAACTTTCGAGCCCAATAAGTTTTCGATGTCCACCCTGGCACGGCTACCGACTTCTTTAAGCATTTTCCCTTGCTTTCCGATGACGATGCCTTTTTGTGAATCACGCTCGACAACGATCGTTGCCATGACATTAATGGTATCACTGTTATCCATTTTTTTAATTGAATCGATGACAACAGCCACTGAATGCGGAATTTCCTCACGCGTCAGGTGCAATACCTTCTCGCGGACCAATTCGGAAATGATAAAACGTTCCGGATGGTCGGTCACTTGATCAGCTGGATAAAACTGGGGACCTTCAGGTAGGTGTTCCTTGATTTGTTCAAGCAATGTATCGACGTTATTTCCTTCAAGTGCAGAAATCGGAACGACTGCCGCAAATGGGTAAAGCTGTTGATATTTTTCAATGATTGGAAGTAAATCATCTGGATGCATCGCATCAATTTTGTTTACAACCAGGAAAACAGGAGTTTTTACGGTTTGAAGTTTTTCGATGATAAACTCGTCACCTCGTCCATATCCTTCAGTCGCATTGATCATGAAGAGAATCAAATCGACTTCTTTCAATGTATTCGTTGCCACTTTCATCATGAAATCCCCAAGCTTATGCTTTGGTTTATGAATGCCGGGTGTATCAATGAAAATCATTTGTGAATCGTTTTGCGTAAGTACGCCTTGAACCTTATTTCTTGTAGTTTGGGGTTTATCACTCATAATCGCGATCTTTTGACCGATGACCCGATTCAGAAATGTACTCTTTCCAACATTAGGTCGTCCAATTATCGAAATGAAACCTGATTTGTAACCTTTTACTTGTGTATCATCAAATAATTTATCCATTTAAATCCTCCGGTGAAAAAGCTCCTGGAAGCAATTCCTGTACTGTTAGTTCTTTTATATCCCCATTTAAGTTGGTCAAAACAACCGGCATATCCTGGTTGCACAGTTCTGAAATAACCTGCCTGCACGCCCCGCATGGAGAAACGGGACCATCGGTATCTGCCACGACTACAAGTTTAGTGAACTTTTTATCGTTATGGGCATAAGCGCTGAATAAAGCGGTCCTTTCAGCACAATTACACATGCTGTACGCAGCATTTTCTATATTACAACCATGATAGACCTTCCCATCAGTGGTCAAAAGGGCTGCCCCCACTTTAAATTTGGAATAAGGTACATAAGCTTTTTCTCTAGCTTTTTTAGCTTCCTCAATCAATTCATTCGTATTCAATTCACATCTTCCTTTCAAATTGAGTACCATTTGGCAACCTACTGGCCAAACTTAGGCAAAAAGATAATCAATCCAACTATTATGGAGAATATAGCATATATGAATACTGCGCCGGCTGCAATATCTTTTGCCTGCTTGGCTAGGGGATGGATTTGATCCGTCACCAGGTCAACTACCCTTTCAATCGCTGAATTAACGAGCTCTAACGTAATCGTACCGGCTATGGCCGCCAAAATGAAAAGCCATTCCATCCCATTCAATGAGAAATACCAGCCAAAGAAAACGACGATTGCCGTTAACGCGAAATGAATCTTAATGTTGCGTTCCGTTCGAACAGCCTCCAAAATTCCCTGACAGGCAAAAGAGAAACTTTTTAATAATGGATACCTTTTTTTACCCTTCTCTTGAAAGTCCATATTCTTCCAAGATCTCCTTTTGTTTCGTAAACATCTCTTTTTCATCTTCTTCATTCATGTGGTCGAAACCTAATAAATGAAGAAAGCCATGCAGTGCTAAAAAACCAAGTTCACGATCGAATGAATGCCCATATTCTTCAGCCTGCTCTTTCGTGCGTTCAATGGAAATGATGATATCGCCTAATATGCGGGGCATTTCCACCCCGACAATTTCCACTTCATCTTCCCCCATTTCTTCAAGTGCAAAAGAAATGACATCGGTTACTGAATCTTTATGACGATATTCTTTATTGATTTCCCGAATTCTCTCATTGTCTACAAATGTAACTGATAGCTCGGTATCTTTTTCAATGTTTTCTTTTTTAGCCGCAAATTGCAGAATGCTTTCAACAAGTCGCTGAGCTTCTTCCGTTACTTCGTTCGTTTCATCCATTAAATCGATAGCTAAAATCATTCTTTCACCTTCTGTCCTAATTTATCCGCCTCCGGATATTCAATCCTGGAGTGGAAGATACCATTAAGCGATTCACATAAGGAATGCTTCACGATACTCAATTCTCTCATAGTAATGTCACATTCATCAAATTGACCATCTTGAATCCTGTCCTGAATGATGAAACTTACCAGTTCTTCAATCTTCTCTGGGGTTGGGTGCTGCATCGATCTGACTGCAGCTTCCACACTATCGGCAATGCCTATGACAGCTACTTCCTTCATTTTCGCCCTCGGCCCGGGATACCGGTAAGCCGATTCCAGTGTGGCATCATCCTGTTTTTTTGCCTTATGGTAGAAAAATTTCAATAAAGTTGTCCCATGATGCTGCTCTGCAATATCCACTATCTCTTTCGGGAATTTGTGGCTTCGCAGCATCTCACCGCCATCTACGGCATGAGCGATGATGATATCCCTGCTCGTTTCTGGCTGCAGCCGATCATGCGGGTTCTCCACGTTCATCTGATTTTCGATGAAGAAGTGCGGCCGTTTCGTTTTACCGATATCATGATAATAACTGCCGACCCTTGCCAGCAATCCATTAGACCCAATGGCTTCACAAGCCGATTCTGCCAAATTGGCGACCATTACACTGTGATGATAAGTCCCCGGAGCCTCAATCAAGATCTTCCGCAGTAACGGATGATTGGGATTCGAAAGCTCGATAAGCTTAATAGATGATAAGATCCCGAAACCAGCCTCGAAAAACGGTAAAAGGCCCATGGTCAAAACAGCTGAACCAACTCCAGAACCTATCGCAGCAACAGCATAATATAAATACTCCATTCTAGTATAATGGCCGTCCATGATGAAGATGAGTGAAAATACGAATGCCATATTGATTAAAGACAATAGTAGCCCTGCAACCAGAACCTTTGATTTGAAATTGGGCCGCGATAAAATGATGATTGCCGTCAATCCCCCGAAAATGATATAAAGCCCCATCGAGAAATCCAGATTACCAGGCGTATCACCATTAAATATAATCGTACCATATGAACCTAACAATATGATCATGGCTACCGCTAACTTATCGTTCAATAATATCTTGATGAGCATCGCCGCCATGGCACCCGGGAAAATGTATTCCAAATTCGAGTTTTTCAGGTCTGCCAGAATGCTGACCGTTTTCATGGTAGCCATTGAAAGGATAAAGACAAGACTGAAGATCAATAACTGATTGTACTTGTTATCCTTTTTGGAAATGGAAAAGTAGAAAAAGTAATAAAAAGCGGCAAAAGTCAGAAATATGAATAGCAGCAGGCCGATATACGGGTAAATGGTAGACTCCGTATTTAAAAAGCCTGCCAGTTCAAGCTGCCTATATACATCCCTGTCCACTAACTGGTTCTCTTCTACGATGATCTGTCCCTGGAGGATCCTGATTGGCTCCACGCTTTCGACCGCTTTCCGTCGCTGTTCCTCGGTTTTATCCTTATCGAAAAACACATTTTGAATGATTGCCGTGCGCGCTAGGGAATTGGAAGCTTTCTTCATATCGCTATTAATGCTCATATAGCCCAATTCCTCTACAACCTTTTTCTTGGCATTTTCGACGTCACTGGCAGCGATGCGGGAGCTCATCACATTATTCACGGCAGTAATGGTTGAATCTTTTGCTATTTTCAACTCATCTTCATCCGCCTGGACTAAAGCAAGGAAAACGGATTCCTCAATATTTTTATTGACTTCATCGGTCAATTTTTCTTTTAATATGGAAACTTTTTGAGCATCCGTCTTTATGGTCCCTTTTTTATTCTCTTTACCATCTTCATCATGCTCTTTATCGGGGTCCGTTTCTTTATTCACCTCAATCGCTGAATCGAAGATGGATGAAATCAGATCGACTTTATTTTTGGCATATTCTTTTTTTAATGAATATACATCAGCCACCTGTTTTGAAATCTCTTCTTTTTCCTGTTCGGTCTTATAGGTATCTTCCACAGTCTTCGTTGAACGGATTGTTTGTTCCGAAGGCTTAAAAAGCTCTACCTCGACCTTTTCCGGCTTGACGTTGGAGAACATTAACCCATACGCAAACAAACCAAGTATGATAAACAATAACACTTGAAAAAAGCGATGGACCAACAGCCCTTTTATTTTAGTGAAAAATTTCTGGATACGATTCAAGGAAGGTCCTCCTAAAAAATGATGTTTATTATTCTAGATATGTAAAATCATAACAGTTTTCATGTAAATTTTCACCTCGTATTGATAAATGTAAACCTTCTTTCGTTCCATATCCACTTTTTAGCCAAAAAGATAGGTCATTTAGTCACATCACGAAAAATCCGCCGAATGAAAACGGCGGATTTTTTTCTTATCACTTTGCCTGCTCGTAAGCAGTAATGATTTTGGCGACAAGCGGATGTCTTACTACATCACTTTGCTCAAAATAAACAAAGGAAAGGCCTTTAACATTCTTCAAGATCTCTTCTACCCGTATAAGACCTGACTTTATGCCTTTTGGAAGGTCAATCTGGGTCCGATCTCCCGTAATGACCATTTTCGATCCGAACCCTAGCCGGGTCAGGAACATCTTCATTTGGGCTTCCGTCGTATTTTGGGCTTCATCCAAAATGACAAAGGCATCTTCAAGCGTACGGCCCCTCATATAAGCCAGAGGAGCTATTTCGATCGTTCCGCGCTCTATCATCCGTTGGGTCTGTTCCATCCCAAGGAGGTCATGGAGAGCGTCATACAGCGGCCGTAGGTAAGGATCTACCTTTTCTTTTAGATCACCAGGCAGAAAACCCAGGCTTTCGCCCGCTTCGACGGCAGGACGTGTCAGGATGATTCGTTTTACATGTCCATTTTTCAATGCATTGATCGCCATTACAACAGCAAGATAAGTCTTCCCGGTTCCGGCAGGCCCAATTCCAAATACCAGGTCATGTTTCTTTATTGCCTGGATATAGTATCTCTGCCCGATAGTTTTGACTTTAATGGATTTCCCCTTAGCCGTTTTCGCGATTTCCTCATCATATAATTCACCAAAATACTCCAAGGTGCCTTTTCTTGCCAATTCAATTGCATAAAGCACATCTCTAGAGCTGATTGCAATTCCTTTTCTGATCACTGTCAATAGTGCCTTAAGTATTTCCTGTCCCATCGTTACGCGCTCGATATCCCCGGCAACACTCACCGCTTCACCCCGGGTAATGACGGAAATGCCTAGCTCCTCTTCAAGCACTTTCACATTTGAATCCCCATTGCCCAATAAAGCGATCGCTTCATTAGGTGACTCTATTTCCAGCTTAATTACTTTCACATCATCTGCCATTCGTTAGTCTCCTTGAATGATTGGCTGTCCAATCGCTATATCTTCAATAACTTGGTAATGTATAGATAATTTAACTTTACCATTCTCTATGCTTTCGTGCAAAATTTTTTCTTCGACGATTTCATCTTCCTCGTCTAAATGCTTTTCCAATTCTGCTTTAGCCATTTTCCTGCCTTCCTTCACCGCTTCTTCCTCTGTATAACTCCGAACAATGTCTTCCTTGCTCCTTAAGGTCACCTGTTTATAAGAAATGGGCAGTTCCCATTGAAGAAAGTGAAACGGCCTCACTGTCGTTTCTTTTACCTGTTTTTCATATCCCGGATCCTTGAATCCCCAAATAGGCAGTGAAAATTCCCCCATTTTCAAAAAGTGCCTACTCGTTTCATTTCCGTTAAAAACAGCAAACTTGGTTTTTAACGGAACATCCACTTTCGCTTTATACCACGTTTTCCCTTTTATTACTCCCTTTGCGGATACAATTTCCTGTTTATCCTCTTTTCCAATCAGTCCTGAAACAAGAAGCTGTCCTTTTCCTACATAATCATTCACATTAACTATAGATTGTCCCTTTTCAACGAACATATTAGTGATGATCGCTTTTTTGGAAGCTACCAAATTCTGTGGAGATGTTTTCTCGACTTCTTTAGGCTGCCGTTTTTCAACAACCCTGAAATGGTATGTCGTTCCCTTTAGCTCTACCCCCACCCATGTCAATGCACCAATCCGGTCCGACAGCTTACGCTGAATCGTATCCACATCATCAACAAAGAATTGCACTTTACCGATCTTCACGCCCATCTTGTCCAATTCTTTCCGGATGGCATGCTCGGTTGCCGGCTTGGCATCTTGTACCTCGATGCCCCATACCATATTGGAAAGTACAAATATGCAAAGCAGGAAAGCGATCAGGCCCACTAAAAATCCGCTGTTTTTCATAACCCTCTTCATGAGGAAAGGGACACCCTTTCCCTGCATGAATTTTACTTTACAATCGCTCTTACGCATGACCTGACGGAGTTTAGGGATATCCCTAACATCCATATGAAAAATCAGGGCTTCGCTGCCGACGCGCTTCACATCCCAGATATGCAGCCCTCTTCTCGTCAGCATGTTAATCAGCCGTTCTGCGCCTTTTCCATATGCCTTCACTTTTACATAGCCTGTATAATAGTTTGTCCATTGGTTTTTCATGGAGACCTCCCGGGATCATTCATTGATAAAATAAACCTTGTCAATTTTGCCTTCGAGCATGATTTCTTCCGGCAAAATCGTCTTTATGACAAAGGCGTTTCCCTTTATCAGCAACTGCCCATTTTTCAGCATCAATCGCACTTCGCTGTCTGTAAAAGCCAATAAGCCACGATGGTTTTCAATATAAATATGTAATTGTCCGATCATTGTAATTCGCGGCAGGTCCATCATGACATCTTGCGGAAGGTCCATTGTTTTGGTCATAAGCTGTTTCACTTTTTTTCCCCAATTGCGTGCCATAAAAAAGAACCCCCTTTCATCTCAATGTATGAAATGAAAGAGGGTTCTAGCACAAAATTATAAGGGAATGAAAGCCTATTTTTTCGTGCATCAAGGACGTAATGAAAAAAGCCCGGTGTTGCACTCTGTTACCTTCTGGACCTCTGAAGACTTCGCTTCGCCCTTGGCGGTCCCAGCACTTCTGACATGATGATGCCATCAATCAGCTGGTTTTTGCCAAAAGAACGTCCTTTGCGATAGACCGGACTGCTGTTATCAGATATCGCTGATGTAATTTGATCTGCCTTCGCTTTTTGATATAAACGCTCTTGATCGTACTTCTGCTGAAGCCGTCTAAGCTCAGCAATCCTTTTGTTCGCTTCATTCTTCGTCTCATCGTTTACTTCAACAGCCTGCGTTGCCTGTTGTTCGACTTTCCTTACGGGAGCAGGGGCAGGCCTTTGCTGCTGATCCCCTTGTGACATTTCACCTTGAAGCTCCCGCATGACCTCCTGCCAGTTCTTTTTCGGAGGCCTGTTTGGATCATCATTTTGCTGAGGCTGCTTTTTCTTTCCTAACATGGACGTTAAAATACCGATCAAGACAATGATAAGGAATGGGTTCTTGAGAAAGAAATCAATAATATCTCCCATTTAAAGACCTCCCTTCCCTGACCTAATTATTATTATTGTTGTTATTGCTATCTTTTGGATTTTCGGATATTTTACTGATGGAATCGCGCATATCCGTATCTGCCGTGATGTTTTGGATATTCATATAATCCATCACTCCCAGATTTCCGCTTTTCAGTGCATCGGCCATTGCCAACGGAACTTCCGCTTCTGATTGAACAACCTTCGCTCTCATTTCCTGAACACGGGCAACCATTTCCTGTTCAAGCGCAACAGCCATTGCACGGCGTTCTTCTGCTTTTGCCTGGGCTATTTTCTTATCGGCCTCGGCTTGGTCAGTCTGTAATATGGCCCCAATATTTTTCCCGATATCCACTTCAGCGATATCAATGGAAAGAATTTCGAATGCCGTTCCAGAATCCAACCCTTTTGATAAAACCGTTCTTGAAATCAAATCGGGGTTTTCAAGTACATCCGTATGCATTTTCGAAGCACCGATCGTCGATACGATCCCTTCACCTACACGGGCAATGATTGTCTCTTCGCCGGCACCACCGACTAGACGTTCAATATTGGCACGGACCGTAATCCTCGCCTTTGCTTTCACTTCAATACCATTCATCGCTACACCAGAGATGAATGGAGTTTCGATCACTTTCGGGTTAACGCTCATTTGAACGGCTTGCAGTACATCCCGACCTGCAAGGTCAATAGCTGCACCCCGTTCGAAAGGTAACACGATATTGGCACGTTCTGCAGCAATTAAAGCATTCACTACGCGATCGACATTACCGCCTGCAAGGTAATGGCTCTCTAATTGATTCGTTGAAACATTGATTCCAGCCTTATGGGCCTTGATAAGCGGATTGACAACCCTGCTTGGTATAACACGGCGAAGCCTCATCCCTACTAATGTAAATATACTGATTTTGACTCCTGCCGCTAAAGCGGAAATCCATAACATTACTGGTACGAATGTGAAAAACACTGCCAATACGATTATGGCAGCAATCACTGCCAGTACAATAAATATCGTTCCTGAAGTTATCACTTAATGATTCATCCTTCCTGTTTCTTAAAATTTTTTAATTTGAATCCGGAATTTCCCGGACGACCACCCTAGATCCTTCAACTTTAACGATCATGATTGACGAACCTTTGGAAATAAAGCTTCCTTCAGTCACGACATCCACTCTTTCATCTTTGATTAAAGCTGTTCCTGAGGGCCTCAAATCTGTAAGGGCCTTCCCTTCCACACCTAATAAATCCACTCGATTCGGATTGCTGACATATCCTTGTTCCGTTTTTGTTGCATCGGTTAATATCATTTTCCTGAAAAATTTCATTTGTTTTCCAAACACCTTTACAAGTAGGATGAATACCAAAATGGATACGGTGACCGCAATTAGCAAGGATATCGTCATATGAACCGGATCACCTGATGCGAGGAATAAACTCCCCACAATCGCTGTAAATCCAAGCAGCCCGATAATCCCCCCTGGGATAAAAAACTCAACTAGTACAAGAATGACCCCAATGATGAACATCGCTAACGATTCGTACCCGGTGATACCAGCGACAAGATGACCATAGAAAAATAAGACAAGACTGGAGATCCCAATTACCCCCGGAATTCCAAAACCAGGTGAAAACAATTCAATCACAATCCCGATTCCTGCTATCGTCAATAAAATGGGGACGACGATCGGATTGGTCAAAAAGCGGGCAAGTTTCTCTGGAAAGCTTTCTTCGATTGACCGAATATCGGCATCCTCAACCCCAAGTATACTATACAACTCCGCTTTCCCAGAGACGGTGCCTTCACTATAACCAGCCTTTTTTGCCTGTTCAGCTGTAAATGTCAGCAACTTTCCTCTTTCCGCCCCATATTCGGGAAGGTCGATGTCATCATCCGCCATCGCCTGAGCGAATATGGGATCGCGACCATTTTGTTCTGCAGCAGTCTTCATGGCAGCCAGCCAATAAGATTGGGCTTTCTTACCTGCAGCGTTCCCCGTTGAATCAATCACTGCCGCTGATCCCATAGTGGCACTTGGAACCATATAGATCTCATCTGCACTTAGGGAAATATATGCACCTGCAGATAAAGCTCTGTTATTCACGTAAGCAACAGTCTTAATTGGTGAATCGGACAGTAACTTCGCAATTTCCCCTGCTGCATCCACAGCGCCTCCAGGGGTATTCACCTCGAATACCACAAGATCTGCATCAGCAGCTTCAGCAGTGGTCAGCGCACGCTCCAAAAAGGCCGAGAGTCCCTTTTCCACCGTTTCTTCAATTGGAACATGGTAAACGATCTTCTCTTTTGCAGAAACCACCGATCCTCCAAATGAAGACATGGTGAACAGCAATCCAAATAAGAGTACAGATAAATAACGCCAAATTTTCAGGCAGAACGCCCCCCCTTTACCGTCTTAAACGCTGTAAGTGCCTCCAATTTTCAGGAAGATACTTACCAGTAAAATTCAGCCCGCAACTAAAATTCGAATAAGGAGCAAATGAAGCAACCCTATACTCTGTTCTTTAGTTATTACGTATGTATATGAAAAAGGTTTCAAAAAAAGCAAATAAAATTGAAAGTGCCCATATTATCTTTGGCTTCGTTTCAATAATATACGCACAAAAGGAAATACACAAAAACCACAGGCAATTTGCCTGCGGTTAGGTTTCGAGTTTTAAGTTTCGAGTTTAAGATAGATGTTGTTGTACTAATTTGTTTACTAGAGAACCATCCGCTTTACCTTTAACTTTAGGCATTAAAGCTCCCATAACTCTCCCCATATCTGCTTTGGATGTTGCATTGACTTCTTCAATCGTTTGTTTAACAATTTTAGAAATCTCTTCTTCTGAAAGTTGCTCAGGCATATATGCCTCTACGTATACTAGTTCGGTGCGGACTTTATCCACGAGATCGGAACGACCTGCGTTTTCAAACTCCTGGAGGGAGTCTTTGCGTTGTTTTAATTCGCGAGAGAGCACTGTCAATTCTTCATCATCTGTTAAATCTTGTCTCTGCTTCAGTGCTTCGTTTTGAATAGAAGCTTTCAGCATCCGAATAACAGATAGTTTGTCCTTTTCCTTGTTCTTCATCGCTTGTTTCATATCATTATTTAAACGCTCGAGAAGACTCATCTTTCCACCCTCTCTTAGAATTTACGTTTTCTTGCAGCTTCAGACTTTTTCTTACGTTTTACGCTTGGTTTTTCATAAAATTCACGCTTCCTAGCTTCCTGAAGCGATCCTGCTTTAGATACAGTACGTTTGAAACGACGAAGAGCATCTTCAAGCGATTCGTTTTTACGAACGACGGTTTTAGACATCTCTTTCCCTCCCTCCGAAAACAACACACTAACTCAAGTTGTCAACATGTTATACATGTACTAAACAATTATAATATATCATCTTTAGCAGGTCAACCAATAAAATCAAACTTATTTTGAATATTATCATGTTATTATCATAATTTTTCTTTAAACCATCATTCAACGGCATGGAAACCCAATTTATAGCATGTCTCCCCTTAACGGACCATAAGTTATTAAAGGGGTGACAGTCATGTATGAACTATTTTTATTCCTACTATTCATTGCGATATTTTTGGCTGGTATGTCAGTTTTACGAATCGGGTTGTTCAATATGTCCGGTGCAGCATTAAAAACATTTCTCTCAAAAGTAACGGATAAACCATGGAAGGGTTTCATGGCCGGAACCATCTTTACGGGGATCTTACAGAGCAGCTCGGCGGTCATGGTCATGACTGTCGGCCTCGTTTCTGCAGGAAGCTTAACGTTCCCGCAAACAATCGGGATTATTCTTGGAACGAATATCGGATCCACCTTCACGGCAGAGTTCATGACCATCTCTTTGGATGGTTGGATCATCCCAGGTGTCATCAGCGGCGCTTTCCTTTGCTTCATGCCAAATGTATTATCGCGAAGCTTAGGGATGACACTGATCGGAATCTCGGCCATCTTCGCGGCTATGAGTGGTTTTAAAACGCTTTCGACACCAATTGCAGCCTATCCATCCATACAAACGCTCATCAATTACATAGAGGGCCATATGAGTTATGCCCTATTAGCAGGGATATTATTGACGGCACTCATTCACTCTAGTTCGGCTACCATCGGGATAGCCATGAGCTTTTTGATGAATGGGGAGTTATCCGTCGCTTCCGCAATCATCATCATGTTTGGATCCAATATAGGCACTTGCATCACCGGATACATGGCCAGCATCGGGTCTGGTAGACAAGCTGCCTTCACAGCTTATGCACATATTTGGCTAAACGTCATCGGGGTTGCTGCATTCCTGCCTTTTGTGGACATCCTGGAACGAACGGCTGCCTTTTTCACCGAAAACGAGGGGAAACAACTCGCCCATGCTAGTGTCATTTTCAATATCTTGACTTCTTTGGCTGTCTTGCCTTTCGCACGCCAATTCTCCAGCTTCATTCTTTGGGTGCACCGTCCCCCTAAAAAATAAAGGCCTGTTCATGACATTCACTCAATTTCGGTGCTTTACTCGTGAATTTTACACTTTTACTTGTGAATTTCAATTTCCTCCTCAAAATTGCGTGCTTTAGCTTAATTTTGGGGCGTTTTCTTTTGCATTTTCATGACATTCACCCAATTTCGGTGCTTTACTCGTGAATTTTACGCTTTTACTCGTGAGTTTCAGTGCTTTACTCGTGAATTTTGCGCTTTTACTCGTGAATTTCAATTTCCTCCTCAAAATTAAGCGCTTTGGCTTAATTTTAGGGCGTTTTCTTTTGCATTTTCATGACATTCACTCAATTTCGGTGCTTTACTCGTTAATTTTGCACTTTTACTCGTGAATTTCAATTTCCTCCTCAAAATTGCGCGCTTTAGCTTAATTTTGGGGCGTTTTCTTTTGCATTTTCATGACATTCACCCAATTTCGGTGCTTTACTCGTGAATTTTACGCTTTTACTCGTGAGTTTCAGTGCTTTACTCGTGAATTTTGCGCTTTTACTCGTGAGTTTTGTACTTTTACTCGTGAATTCCGGTGCTTTACTCGTGAATTTTGCACTTTTACTCGTGAATTTCAATTTCCTCCTCAAAATTGCGCGCTTTAGCTTAATTTTGGGGCGTTTTCTTTTGCATTTTCATGACATTCAC